>NZ_JACFYJ010000095.1:0-32827 GCF_037126505.1 Paraburkholderia bengalensis | reverse complement strand
CGTCGGCAGATATCGCAGAGACGCGGTCAAACGGCGATTTAGAAGAGGTCGCTAGCGCAATTAATCGTCCTGCTAGCAGAAATAGTCGACCTCAACAGCTGGGACAACGTCGAGCACAAGAGCTTCGCCAGCCGGCTTGCCGGCGATGAGGTGCGGGGTCACGACGGTACACCGCTACCGCCCGAACTGCGCCAACGGCTGCTGCGTGAGTGCGAACGGCTGGCATTCGTGGGGCGGCAATTCGCAGCACTGGAGACCGCGTTACGCGACACCTTGCCCGCGCCGGCATCCAACCGGCTGGAGCACCTCACCGACCTCAAGGGCATTGGCCGGGTCGGCGCGCAGCGACTCGCGCTCGAACTGTTCTGGAGGACCTTCGATAACCGTCGCCAGCTCGGCGCTTGCGTGGGCCCGTGCCACAACCGTACGATAGTGGCGCAGTCAGGTAGATCAGGGCATCAGCAAACAGGGGAATCGCCGGGTGCGCGCGTTACTGATCGAAATCCATGACCAGATAGAAGATCACTTTGCACTGCCAGCGGTGATGTGAAGCGGGTTGGACCCGCGCGAGGCATACCTGCGAAAAGGACTGGGACTTCAATCCCGATATTCGAACGAGGTCCTCGCGCGCGTCTTTCATCAGGGTCCGAGCCATTTGCCCACGATGACCGTTTGTAGTACCGCAATCCTTCACCTTCTCACGCAACGCAGGCAACGGCAAAGCTAACAACAGAAATCCGCGATTGAGCTTGCGCTCAACGGGGAAGACCTTGTAGTCCTTTTCGTGCATTCTCTGGCGGTAACGGCGGAAGAAGCCGCCTCAGACGATTTTGCAACTTGAGAAGTTTCAAGTGTTTGATCTGAAAGCGGTTTTTCCGCAAACCGCCAGAGAATGCACGAAAAGGACGAATGCTCCAACGTCCAAAGGACCTGAGATGTCAAGCGCAGCACGCGTGAGCGTCCATGCCATTTTCTGGGGCGCGCCGTGGTTGGTGTGTCCCATTAACGCGGAAATATCTCCGCGATCCAGTCGACGAAGGCTTTCACTGCCGCACTCGAATGCGTACGATGGGGATACACGATCGCGACTGGAACGGGCGCGCTCCTCGATCCCCGCAGAACTTCCTTCAGCCGCCCCGATTCAAGGTAAGGCTTAGCGACAAACTCCGATAGCTGGATAATCCCAAGCCCTTCGATCCCGCATTGCAAGTATGCTTCCGTTTCGTTGACGGCAAAGCGGCTTCGCATCGTCAGCGCGACGGGTTTGCTATCCACTTCGAAGCGCCAGTCAAGCGGCCTGCCGCTCGCATTCGAGATATAGTTGATCGCTTCGTGTGCAGATAGGTCGGCAACCGAGGCAGGTTCGCCGCGCTCGCTCAGATAGCGTGGGGACGCGCAGGTGAGCCACGTGAGCGTGCCGAGCTGGCGTGCAATCAGCGAGGAATCCGCGAGTTCGCCCGTGCGGATCACGCAGTCGATGCCGTCGAAGATCAGATCGGCAGGTCTGTCGCTCAGTCCTAATACCACTTCGATGTCTGGATAGCGTTGTGCGAAGTCACGGAGATTCGGAAGCACAACAGCGCGGCCAATCACCCCCGGCATATCGGCTCGTACCTTGCCGCGCAGCGCGAGCATGTCATCCCGCAGGCCACTTTCCGCTCGTTCAATCTCCTCAAGAATAGTCCGGCATGACGCGTAATAACGTTCGCCTGCTTCTGTAAGACTCAAGTTGCGCGTGCTGCGACGGAGCAGCATCGTGCCTAGGTGCTGCTCCAGATTCTTGATTGTAGTGGTGACAGTCGATCGCGGCATTGACAGCGTCTCCGCCGCCTTGCTGAAGCTGCGCGCTTCGACGACGCGCACGAATGTGCTAATCGCTTGGAGTTTGTCCATGAGAGTTGAGAGCATAAAGGAACTATAACGCCGCCCCGGCGTTCGAACACAATCATACATCGCGCGCTTCACCTTGCGGCCTCGAACGCTATTCAAGATATCTTCACTCAACGCGGCACGACCTGCGAATCTATACACAGCGACCACGATCTAGGTGGCTGGCAGTAGACGTCGATCAACGCTACCGCGACTTGGGCGCGATCCTTTGGGTGCGACCCGAATGAAGCCTCCTATAACGAACGGAAATAGACTCGGCCGCTGATACGGTCAAGCAAGGCGCAGAAGTCAACGAATTGTGGGCACTTGGTATAGAGTCATTTCCCGGCGACCAAGCCGCCCATTCCGTAGACACGCTCGTCGCACTCCTGCGCTATCTTACACAGCGAGCGAAGCAGTCAGTGCTGCGTATTAGTGTGCTATTCCGATCGTCGCATGCAATACGAAAGCCAAATCGCCGAAGGCGCGCGGTTGCCGCGGTGAATCGGGGATAACGCTGCGATTGGCGAAACGGTCAAAGACATACGATCGCACGTGCTTGTTACGCACTATCGCGAAGACTGTGAAGACTGTGGCTACGTTATTAAATAGCGAGCGCGAAAATGCATAGCGACGTATTTGGGCGGAACAAGATCTTCGGCAAAATTCGACGGGTGGTGTGTCAAGGTCGGAAGCGAGTAGGCCCGCTCCTTCTGATGATACATGCGGCCTGCAAATTAACGCGCATGCGAATGCCTGCCACCCGGGCAGGATGAGTTCGTCAATTGAGTGAGGGCGACATCGGCATAACATTAAACAACGAGGTTCGTAATGAAATGTTCGAACACCGCCTCGCGCCTTCGCGAATGTTAGTGCGTATTTACAAAAAGAGATACCCTGACAGCCTATTAGATCTGGAAGCCCGAACCTCGTATCGGGCAGGGCATGCCCTATTGGGCTCTCTACCTCGCAGCTCAGAGATTGCGACAAATATTCAATAAAGAGAAAACGAAAACTTCTAACAGGCTGTTGAAAAACACCTTGCCGGCTTTGAGCACTTCGTTTCATTGAGTCGCTGCGCCGATCTGATTGATGTCGGTTTAATGCTCGGAGCCTTTAATTCAAGTGGATGCAATGCCATTTCCTCGCTGCCTGTCGCTCCTATGCCGCGTTCGTGGCGAGCGTGCGCATGCGATTCAGGTTGTAGGCCGCCTGAGTCAACAGGAAGAGCTGGTCAACTCGTTGCAGGCTCCGAAACATCGCCTGCCGAATCCTGCCAACCGTTTGCTCCAGCCAAAGACCTGCTCAATGCATTTGCGCTTGCGCTGACTGACGGCATAGCCGGCCCAGCGCGTTGTGCGTCCGTCGATGGCGGAGCCACCCGCGCGGCCATTGTTTTGCGCAACATGTGGCGTCACGCCGTGTGCGCGGCACGTCGCCACGAAGCCAGCCGTGTCGTAGTTCTTGTCAGCACCTACCGTAATCGACGTATCGGCAAACTGCGCGGCGTCCGCAAGCATTTCGGCTGCTGTGTCCCGCTCGGCGGTGCCATTCGCCTGCGTCACCTGTGCGTTCACTACGAGGCCGTGTCGGTTATCAGTCAGCGCGTGTCCCATGTAGCAAAGCATCGCGCCCGTGCCACGACTCTTGCGAAACAGCCGGGCCTGACTGTCCGTGCTGGATTCATGCGTGTCGTTGCTACGCTTCTCGCCATGCCAGTTCTCGTGAGAGCCGGCACCGCCGTTGGGCGGCGAGTCGTCATCCGACTTCGCCTTCGGCACAAAGCTCTTGTGTCCGGCCCAAGCCTGAATGAGTGTGCCGTCGACGCTGAAATGCTCGCTCGACAGGTGGCCCCGCACGCGTGCTGTCTCGACCGTCTCATTGAACAGACTGACCATGACATCATGGGCCGTCAGTCGGTCGCGGTTCTTACTGAAGGTGGAGTGGTCCCAAACCACATCGTCCATCGCCAGTCCGACGAACCAGCGGAACAGCATGTTGTAGGAGATTTGCTCCATCAGAATGCGTTCGCTGCGAATCGAGTACAGCACTTGCAACAGCAGCGCGCGAATCAGCTTCTCCGGCGCGATACTTGGGCGTCCGCCCTTCGCGTCGCTCTCGTACATGCGCGAAAAGACTGAATCCATGCGAGTGAGCGCTTCGTTCAACCACAGCCGAATCGGTCGCAACGGGTGATTGGCCGGATCGAAGTCATCGAGCCTGGACATCCTGAACATCGACTCTGTATAGCCGTCCGCTCCGCGCATCGCCTCAGTCTCAGTGTTGTTCGATTCTTCATTTCAACGTTTACCCCTCCCGCGCGGATGACGTGCGCGGGAGGTATTTCAACAGCCTGCTAATCTAACGGGACGGTTCGTCACATAGTGATATTGAGGCGTAGCTAGTTTTCTCATTGCACGGAATGAAATCGCTCGTCATGTTGACATGCCTTCGGCGTCAGCCGAGAGTGATAATTCCGATCCTTGCTAATCGACGAGACTCGACAGTAAGGCCGCAAATGTTCTGTCGTGGTGAAGGGGCGGATCTGGATCGAAAAAAAAACTACCGGAGACAGAGATATGAGCTATGACGTCGTGATAGTAGGAGGAGGGTCAGCGGGTTGTGTACTCGCGAATCGACTAACTGAATGCGGTGTATTAAATGTTCTACTGCTTGAGGCCGGTCCGGACTATACGTCGCAGACCATGCCACGTGATATCCGGGACAGTGCTTTTTCTCCTTCGAGCCACGACTGGGGATACGCGTCACAACCGGACGCGCTTGGAATTTCAGTCGCTATCCCGCGAGGTAAGGTCATTGGCGGTTCATCTTCGGTGAACTACTGCTTCGCGATGAGGGCGCGACCTCAGGACCATAATAACTGGCAGTCCTTAGGAAATGAAGGATGGTCATACGCAGACGTGCTACCGTTCTATCGTCGAATGGAGCGATACGCTTACGGCGAAGACTGTTGGCATGGGCGTTCTGGTCCGTATAAGCTCGACTGCTTTAACTGGGATCAGCTTGAACCTACCGCGGCGGCCGCGGCCTTGGCTAGCGACGCGTTGGGATACGCCCGCGTGCGTGACGTCAATGCACCGGGTGAACCCGGTTTTGCGCGGGCTCCTTTGAGCGCGGTGGACGGAATCCGGCAAAGCACTGCGGTGACGTACTTGGAAGATGCACGAGAGCGCAAGAATCTCACGGTGCGAGGCGGCGTCGAAGTCGACTGCGTATTGTTCGATAGCGACCGGGCGATTGGCGTACGGCTTGTGAGCGGTGAGATAATTGATGCGACCAACGTTATCCTTAGCGCTGGAACTTATAACAGTCCGGCTATTCTGATGCGCTCTGGCGTGGGTCCGGAAGCTCACTTGTCTGAGCTCGGTATTGACGTCGTAAAAGTCAATCCTGGTGTGGGACAAAACCTGACCGAGCACCCCGTTATGTGGAATATATACGCAGCAAAGCCGCCGGGGCGGGATGTCAGTGCCATGTTCCAGACGGTGTTGAGTGTGAAATCAGATGATGATCTGGTCGACTATGATCTTCACGTTCTTCCTACAGCGGCGGTGCCAACAGAACTGATGCCGCGCACTTTTATACCGCCATCTATGGAACATCCCACGGGCTGGGACTTCGTTTTTTTTTGTTTCGTGTATGCAGCCGAAGTCGCGCGGATCGGTGCGTCTTGCGTCGCCGAATCCGAAGGAGGCCCCGTTGATTGACCTCGGCCTTTACAAGGATCCTGACGATGTAAGAAAGGTCGCGAAGGCACTGCGAATCGCGAGAGAGCTTGCAGCGACTTCGCCCCTTTCGGACCTCATCGTGACAGAGTTGAAACCCGGTAACCATGTGAGCGATGTCGAGCTCGAAGCCGCGGTGCGCGCTGCGCCATCGCATTACAACCATGCGGCTTCTACCTGCCGTATGGGGCCGTCCACTGACGCGATGGCGGTCGTCGATAACCACTGTGAAGTTCATGGACTCAAGAACTTGTTTGTGGTCGACGCTTCGGTCATGCCGTTAATCACTCGTGTGCCAACGAATCCGACCACCATCCTCATCGCCGAGCGGGTCTCCGACTGGCTAGTGACGCGGTTCCGCGCTCAGCGTGGGGCCATCATGAGCGACTGCACATTCGAGGGAACAAACGAGCGATAGTGCCTAGATGGCTTCCGATTCCCTTTACAAAACGAATTTAGACGAGTGCGGCCTACAAGAATGGCGCTCTGCTAGTGAATCAATGGAGAATTTATGGCTTTCACGACCAAAATGCTTATCAACGGAAAGCTCGTAGACGGCGACCGCACGCTTGAAGTGAAAGACCCAGCTACTCGCGACACGGTCGCGGTTGTGGCCTGCGCGTCAGAGTCTCAAGCACTGGCAGCAGTCGCAGCCGCAAAGGTTGCGCAGCCAGATTGGGAGAGGCTTGGCTGGAACGCGCGTGCACAGCTCTTGCTGGCTTACGCCGATGCGATTCAGCAGCGTGCGCCCGAACTCGCCGAGGCGATGGTCAGAGAACAGGGCAAGCCGCTTGCAGAAGCTCAAGGCGAAGTTTCCTACACGGAAGCTTTCGTGCGGCATTTTGCAGGCTTGACGTTGCCCGTCGAAGTCATCCAGAACGACGACAAAGGCCGCATTGAGGTTATGCGCAAGGCGCTGGGAGTCGTAGTCGGAATCAGTCCGTGGAATTTCCCCGCGTTGGTGCCGGCCGCAAAGCTTGCCCCAGCTATTTTAGCCGGCAACACGGTTGTGTTGAAGCCCGCTCCGACTACACCAATCTGTGCCCTGATGCTAGGTGAAATTGCACAGTCGATATTCCCTGCGGGTGTTGTCAACGTTGTGACCGACCAAAACGACCTTGGCTCATTGCTCACATCGCACCCGGATGTCGCGAAGGTGACGTTCACGGGTTCCACGGCGACAGGCCGCAAAATCATGGCGAATGGCTCTGCGACGTTGAAGCGGCTGACGCTTGAGCTCGGCGGTAACGATGCCGCGATTGTCCTGGACGATGTGGCTGTTGAAGCGGTCGCCGATAAAATCTACCAGGCGGCCTTCTATAACGCAGGGCAGGCCTGCCTCGCAATCAAGCGCGTCTACGCGCATAGGGCAATTTACTCCACGCTTTGCGACGCAATCGCGGCGCGGGCTTCGGCGGCCATTAGTGGCCATGGACTCGAGCAGAGCACACAGATCGGGCCTATACAGAACGCAGCGCAATTTGCCAAGGCGAAGCATTATATTTCTGCTGGCGAGAGAGAAGGGCAGATCATCGCCGGTGGCACGGTAGTCGAGGGAAAAGGCTTTTTCGTTCGTCCCACAGTCGTGCGTAATATCGAAGACGGAAGCGAATTGGTTGACCAGGAGCAGTTCTCGCCGGTGCTGCCGATTATCAGAATCGCTGACGCTGAAGACGGTCTAGCTCGCGCGAATCGCTCGGAATATGGACTCGGTGGCTCGGTTTGGTCTTCAGACGCTGCGCGTGCGCGCAGCATCGCAGCGCGGCTCCAATCCGGCACTGTTTGGGTCAATCAGCATCTCAGCTTTGGGCCGAATATTCCGTTTGCAGGTGCCAAACAGTCAGGAATCGGGGTGGAGTGGACCGAACACGGCCTGGCTGAGTTCACACAGCTGAGCGTAGTGAACGAGAGCTACTGAAAAGGTGCGAGCGATATGGAAACGCAACGGCAGCGACTTCTTGACATCGGAGCCATCAAGAAGGGTCATGCCGCGTTACTGTCGAGGTATCGATCGCATCGACTGGGATCTTGTCCGCACTTGTTACCACCCGGACGCGTTTGATGAACACGGCTCTTCGGGGGGGGGCCGTCTGGACGGGTGTTCGCCACGAATGGACGAGCCCGAGCGTCGGGTCACCGGGGCGAGTCCGGCGTAGGCGGCGAGATGCGCAGCCGATGCGAAGGCTCTGTGAGCGACTTCTGAGGAGTCTGGCGGCGGTCCTGATGCCGACTCCCGGCATGCTGGTCAGGACCGGCCAAAGAGGGTGTGCGTGCACCAGACGTTCAACTTCGCTGGCAAACTCCTCGCGTTGCTTGCGCAAGGATGCGAGTTGCTGGGCAAGACGCGGCATGACGAAGGTTGCGGCCTGAGTACCGGGCACGATCACAGCCTGTTCGCTGAGCGCCTGGACGATGTCGGCGGCCAGGCTCTTGCCCATGCGAGGTGCGAGTTTGGTGAGGCGGTTGGCGAGTGTTTTCTCGCTGGCTGAGGCGAACTCGGTGGGTGATGGGTATCGCTCAAGCAGATCGAGCACGGCCGGATGGTCGAGGCGCGGCCCCAGGACCCTTTCCAGCGCCGGATGGATCTGGGTGAGCAGACCTCGAATGCGGTTGCTGGTCTGCCTGATCTGGGCGGCCTGAGCATCGTCCAAGCCGCACAGCATGGTGAGTTCGGCGAGTGGTTCGTCGGCCAGCCGAAGTGAGCGCAGCGTATGCGGCATGGAGCGCGCGCGGCCTCGGCAATGATGGCGGCATCGCGAGCATCAGTCTTGGCTTCACCGGCGTGCAGGTCGGCGTTGCGGCGCATAGCCAGACCCGGTAGATATGCGACCAGAACGCCTTCAGCGCGTGCAACTGCCACAGGCAGCGCGCCGATGGTGGCAGGCTGATCGACGACGAACGGCAGCTGGCCGTGCGTCTTGAGTTCGGTAATGAGGGCGCGCAGCTTGGCCTCATCGTTGGGCAGCGCCTTGTTGTAAAGGCGCTTTCCGCGCCGATCGAGAGCGACGGCGTGATGGTGACCTTTGCCGACATCGACGCCGACGAATATATCGACAGAACTATGTTGTTGGTTTTCTTGCATCGAAGGCTTTGCAGGTTGAACGGTTTGGCCTGCAACATCGGTGGCAAGTCTCGGCATCCACGTTACGGACGGCCTCAAGATATCCTGGCCGAGCCCCTATTAGCGAGCACCAGCGACCCACCGAACCCGGTGACAACACCCCGGATCATGACCGCGACTGGGGCGAGAATCAGGCCGGGCCTAGCTACCCAAATCCTTGATTGTCGAGGAAACGGGGTGGACGGGGTCATCGAATGGGTGGCCGACCTGCTACTAGGCAAATTCGCGACGAAACGCCTTTCGCAGACCAGATGTCGATGGAATCCTACGCGCGCGCCTATCATGGTCAGTATCGGCTGCGGGGTCTTCCCGGCGCGCTCGATGCGCTAAGCTACGCGAGCCAGTTCGGCAAGACGGCGATCCTGTCGGACGGCGTTCTCGTGTTCCAGCCGCGCAAGGTGTCGCGCTCGGAACTGCGGGACGAGGCCGAAGGGCGCGTGCTGGATCTCTACATCCACAAAGAGCTGATGCTCGATGACGTGATCGCGCACTATCCCGCGCGCCATTATGTGATGATCGACGACAAGCTGTGCATCCTGACGGCGATGAAAGAGAAGTGGGGTGACCGGCTCACGACGATCTTTCCGCGCCAGGGACACTACGCGCTCGATGCCGCGGAGATCGGGAACATCCCGACCCCGACATCACGATCGAACGAATCGGCGAGCTGACGTCGATCGGTTTCGATGCGCCGAAGAGAGGTGCTTTCGCAAACGTCTCGCACGCGAATTCGCTACATGGTCTGCTCATGGACAAACTTCAGGCAATGACTGTACTGGTAAGGGTTGTCGAGGCGCAAAGTTTCAGCAAGGCGGCAGAAACCAAGAACCTGGAGGCACCTCGGAACACTGCTGCTCAGGCGAAGCGCACGAACGCTGAATCTTACCGATGCGGGCATGACGAGCCGCCTGTACGGACTGCTCGATGACGGCGCTCGATCTGCTTGTCGGCAAGCGGCGTCTCGGCGAGTTGCGCGGCACGCCGTTGCTGCGTTCGCGCCTCGAATGGAGCGCGCGGCCGGGCACCATGGTCGATCTCGAACAGCCGCTGCCACCGGTGCTGGTGGGGGAGCCGAGCGTCAGGCACGCCGTTGTGCTGAACGCTCTCGCGGAAAAAGATTTCGGCTTGGAAGACTCGACGAGACCCGACCACAAAAGACCGTGATGCACGCCGGTTCGGACGTCCCGTAATCAGTGTTCACGCATCGCGAACAATGTGGCGAATGTCTGCCACTACACTTCGAAACGTTCATGGGATGTTCGCTCCGGTGCGACGTAACCGGATACGAACGACTCTTCCTTCCACGTTTTTTGCGGGGCAAACACATGCATCACGACACATCTATTCTCGTTCTAGGCGCGGGCGAACTCGGCATGGCCGTCCTGCGCAATCTCGTTCGACGCGTCGGCAAAACCTCTGGCGTGTCGATTTCGGTACTGCTGCGTCCGTCGACTCTCACATCCGACAGTCCCGGGAAGCAGAAGGACATTGCACAGTTGCGCGCACTCGGCGTCGACATCGTGCCTGGCGATCTCGTTGCTCAGTCCGATGCTGCGCTCGCCGATATCTTCGCCCGATTCGACACGGTGATCTCCTGCACGGGATTCGTAGGCGGTCCGGGCGTGCAGCTGAAGATTGCACGGGCTGCATTGGACGCGGGTGTCCGACGGTACTTTCCGTGGCAATTTGGCGTGGACTACGATGTGATCGGCAAAGGCAGCGCGCAGGATCTGTTCGATGAGCAACTGGACGTGCGTACGCTTCTGCGCTCGCAGGAAAAGACCGAATGGGTCATCGTGTCAACGGGTATGTTCATGAGTTTCCTGTTCGAACCGAGCTTTGGCGTCGTCGATATGAAAAGCAACAGCGTGCACGCATTGGGTAGCTGGGACAACGCAGTGACGGTGACGACGGCGGAGGATATCGGTGCGTTGACCTCGGAGATACTTCTCACGAAACCGCGAATCGTGAATCAGGTCGTGCATGTCGCGGGCGACACGGTGACTTATCGGCGACTGGCCGATGCGCTCGACACGCTGTTGAACCGCAAGCTTGATCGCGCGGAATGGAGCGTAGAAGCACTGAAACGCGAACTTGCTGAGGCTCCCAACGATCCGATACGCAAGTACCGGGTCGTGTTTTCCGAAGGACGTGGTGTGGCATGGGACAAAGCGCGCACGTTCAATGCGCAGCGCGGACTTGGCGTTGTAGGGTTAGAGGAGTGGATGGATCGACACCTGTCGGTCGATCAGTTCGCAGCCATTTAGCCAATGGCTGATTGTTCCGGGCGTTCCGTACTTCAGTTGTCGGGTGACTACATCTGCTAAGGCCCCGCCATGCTGCGGCGCAAGTTTGCCGATTTTCTGCAAACGTGTATTGTCTTTCATTGTACGGAACGAGTGATGCCGTCGAGTTGATTTGCGAGGATGCGTGCCGTCTAATTGGAGCGTAAAGACGCGTTTGAGGCCACGATATGCGAGTGTCATCGGTCAAAGAGGCTGCATCCGCCGGCGTGACGCTTGCCGACGAGCGTCCGCAGATCGTATCGCGCGATGAAGAACCGAGCCGCGCTCATCGTTCCGAAGGCACGATGGTGATGCCCCTCGTCAGAGGGCTCGCCATTCTTTCTGCATTTACGCCACGCCAACCCTGGATGACTAATCAGGAGATAGCGCTCGAAACGGATATCCCGACACCGACCGTTTCGCGCATGCTTCACTCACTCGTTTCCATTGGCTATCTGCGCTATTCACCGGAACGCAGGAAATATCGGCTTGCTGCATCGATCCTGTCGCTAGGGTATGCGGCTATCGCGCACTCCAATGTCCAACGGCTGGCGCGCGTCGAGATGCAAACGTTCGCTGATTCAAGCGACTCATACGTCGTACTCGCGACGCGGGAGCGACTTGACGTCATCGTTCTGGAGACATGTGCAAGCCGGCAGACCGCCCCAAAACTCGACCTCTCCGCAGGGATGCGCCTGCGCATCGCGTCTTCGCCGATGGGCTGGGCGCTCCTCGCAGCGCTACCGGAGCTCGAACGGTTCTACCTGCTCGGCAACATCGAACGTAAGATGGGCCGGCAATGGCCGCATTTGCGGCGGCGAATAGGCGAGGGTATCTCGCAGGTCCAAAATCACGGCTTTTGCAGCTCGTTTGGCGAGTGGGAACCCGAGCTGGTCATTGTGGCTGCGCCTCTTACCATTGCTGACCACACGCCCCTGGTTCTGGCCTGCGTAGGCCGTAGTTCGAAAATGGCCCGGGCGCGTGTGGATCGGGAACTCGGGCCGCGCCTCGTCGCGACTGCGACGTCATTGCAGGACAAGACGCTTTTCACCGAGTAGTCCGCCTACCAATCTGCTGGAGCCACGCTCGTGAACGATACGGCCAAAGTCACCATGACACTCGAGCGCGGGCTCGAAGTCTTGCGGGCGTTTCATGCAGAGCGTACGCCATTGTCGAATGCAGAACTGGTGCGTCGCACAGGACACTCCAAGGCAACGATTTCACGATTGACCACGACGCTGATTCGAGTGGGATTTCTGCGGCGCGTAGGCGGAGGGCGCCTGTTCGAACTTGCAACGGGTGCTTTGAGCCTTGGCCATACCTATCTGCAAGTCAATCCCATCACTCAGGCGGCGCAACCGCTCATGCAGGCGCTGGCAGACAAGCTGAACGTCTCAGTTGCGCTGGCGACGCCTGACCATCTGGACATGTTGTACATCGGCTACTGCACGGGAGCGCGAATCGCGACGTTGCGACTCGGCGTTGGTTCGTTATTGCCGATGGGCTCGACTTCCGTGGGTCGCGCGTACCTGTGGGGATTACCTCCCGCTCAGCGTCGTGCATGCATAGCAGCCGTCAAGGCCGCGGCAGGCCAGAACGCGAAAGCTGTGCAGAACGGTATCGACGTTGCGTTCAGAGACCTCGAGGAAAACGGTGTTTGCATGTCGGTTGGCGAGTACCAGCGTGACGCCTACGGCATCGCGCTCCCTGTCAAGGTGGGCAAGGAGCGCTCATTGATGACGTTAAGCTGCGGTGCCGTCGAACTCGAACCCGACGTCGCCGCGCTGCGCAGACGGATTGTGCCGCGATTGAAGATTGCCGCTGAGGAGTTGACGGCCTTGCTAAGCGATGTGGAGGGATTGCCGTGAGATGACCGCACCTGAAGCAAGACGATACGAAAGCAAAAGGCCGGATGCGCACACCGCGCTCCGGCCATTTTTATGCGGTGTTGAGCGCGCCTAGTCGTTGATATTGACGTCGCGCGTCTCGCGGAAGAACAAGATGAGGGCGATCAAGGAAACGAACGTCCAGCCGAGGGGATACCACAGGCCGGAGAAGATGTCGCCCGTCTGCGCAGAAATGGCGAACACAAACGTCGGAAGAAGACCACCGACCCAGCCGGTTGCCAGGTTATACGGAACTGACATCGACGTATAGCGGATGCGTGTCGGGAACATTTCCACGAGCGCGGGACCGATCGTCATCACCGTGAGAATCGAGCAACTGAAGAACGCCACCAGCAGAACGAATACCATCGGTCCATTGAAAGTTGCGGGATCGCTGTGCGTTGGATACCCCTGAGCTGTCAGCAACTCGCGCAGTTGGCCCGCAAAATGTGTTGCTTGCGATTTCGCTGCGGGCGCGGGAAGGCTGCCCGCATCGTATCCCGACAGTGTGCCGTTCCCGACACGGATCAAGGTAGTGGCTGCGGCAGTTCCTTTGTCCTCGACGCTGTAGCTGACGCCGGCAGTGGCCAGAGCCTGCTTGGCCGTATCGCATGGCGAGGTAAAGCGGCGATTGCCGAGCGGATTGAACATCAGCGAGCAGCGCGACATGTCGGTTTCGACAGTGACAGGCGCGGCCGCTTGGGCAGACGCCAAGGCGGGATTGGCGAAATGCTCGAATCCGCGGAAGACCGGGAAGAGCAGCACCGCGGTCGTTATAAATCCAATCAATAATGCGGGCTTGCGGCCAACGCGGTCGCACAGCCAACCGGAGATCGGGAACATCGGCAAGCAGACGGCGGTTGCCAGAAGTACCACGGTGTTGACTGTCTTGGGGTCGACTTTCAGTGTCTGCGTCAGGAAGAAAGTCGGGTACAGTGCCGCCATGTAGTACATCGAGGTCATGCCTGCGCACAAGCCGAAGGCCACGGCCAGCCGACGGAAGTTCGCGGCATCCAGGAACGTGTCCCGGATAGGCGACTTGGAGAGCTGTTTGTTCTGGCGAAGCTTCTTGAAGGCGGGCGACTCTTCCATGCGCAAGCGCATCGCGAGCGAAACCATCAGCATGATGATGGAGCCAATGAAAGGCAATCGCCATCCCCATGCGTCGAATGCGTCACCCGAGATCTCGCGCGCGGCAAGAATAACCAGGAACGACAATAGCAACCCGGCCGTAGTCGCCGCTGTAGTCCATGACATATTCAATCCCCGACGGCGGCCGGGTGAATACTCTGCGACGTACGTGAGAGCCCCCGTGTATTCACCGCCTGCCGCAAGCCCCTGCAGGATGCGCAGGCAGATAAGCACGATTGGCGCGGTGATACCGATCGACGCATAGGTCGGCAGACAGCCGACACCCACCGTCGCCAGGCCCATCATGCAGATGGTCACGACGAACGTGCGCTTGCGGCCAATCATGTCGCCGATGCGCCCAAAAATGAGCGCACCAAGTGGCCGCATCATGAAACCCACGGCAAATGTCAGCAGCGCGAAGATGAATGCTGTCCCAGCGTCGACGCCTGAGAAGAACTTTGCCGCGAGCACGGTGGCAAGCGAGCCGTATAGCGCAAACTCGTACCATTCAAAGGCTGTACCGATTGAGGCCGCCCATATTGCACGCGACATCGGAACGGCTTTGTCCGATGCAATCTCCAAGGTGGCGGTTTCCAAACCTGCAGGGTTGTTCATTGAGTGTCTCCTGAATCAGAACCGCGTGCTTCTTCGGCTTCGTCGGTCCATTGGGGGGAGCCGGGATGGCCCGTATTCGTTCCTACGTCACAACGAGTCTTCTTGCGACGATTACAACTGCGCTGCCAGTTCCGGTACGGCTTCGAAAAGGTCGCTTACCAGGCCGTAATCGGCGATGCTGAAAATTGGGGCCTCAGGGTCCTTGTTGATCGCGACGATGACCTTCGAGTCCTTCATACCCGCCAGATGCTGGATCGCGCCCGAGATGCCAACAGCGATATACAGTTGCGGCGCGACGATCTTGCCCGTCTGGCCGACCTGATAGTCATTCGGCACGTAGCCAGCATCAACGGCTGCGCGCGATGCGCCCATCGCGGCACCGAGTTTGTCGGCCAGCGGTTCGAGCACCTTCGTGTAGTTCTCGCCGCTGCCCAGACCCCGGCCGCCTGACACGATGACCTTCGCTGACGTCAGTTCGGGGCGATCCAGTTTCGTCACTTGGCGGCTCACGAATTGAGAGGTGCCCGCGTCGCCGGCCGCTTCGATCTTCTCGACGGATGCGCTGCCGCCTTCCGCCGCGACGGCATCGAAAGCCGTTGTGCGGACGGTGATGACCTTGACCCGGTCTGCAGATTGAACCGTTGCGATGGCGTTACCCGCATAGATGGGACGCTCGAACGTGTCGGTCGCGATGACGGCAGTGATGTCGCTGACCTGCGCGACGTCCATGCGGGCCGCAATGCGTGGCGCGACGTTCTTGCCGAACGCGGTCGCGGGCGCGAGGATATGCGAATAGTCATTCGCGATATTCATCACCGTCGTCTCTACGTTTTCCACGAGACCCGCCTCGAGGTGTGGCGCGTCGGCAAGCAGTACCTTGTTCACGCCCGCGATCTTCGCAGCCGCATCTGCCGCGGCTTGCGCATGATGACCTGCTACAAGAACGTGAATATCGCCACCGATTTTCTGCGCCGCTGCAATCGCATTCAAAGTTGAAGTTTTCACCGACGCATTGTCGTGTTCGGCTATTACCAGATTCATCATTTACCTGTCTCCTTCACAGTACCTTGGCTTCCGTCTTCAGTTTTTCGATCAGCGCCTTCGCATCGGGCAGCTTGACGCCAGCGGAGCGCTTTAATGGTTCGGCGACCTTCAGCGTTTTCAGGCGAGGTGTGACATCGACGCCGAGTTCCTCTGGTTTCATCGTTTCGAGAGGCTTCTTTTTTGCCTTCATGATGTTGGGCAGCGTGACGTATCGGGGCTCATTCAGACGCAGATCTGTCGTAATGACAGCGGGTAGCGTCAGCGCCAACGTTTCCGCGCCTCCATCGATTTCGCGAGCGACCGTGGCGCTGCCATCGGAAACGACAACCTTGGACGCGAACGTTGCCTGCGGCAGATCGGCGAGCGCGGCAAACATCTGCCCGGTCTGGTTTGAATCGTCGTCAATGGCCTGCTTGCCGAAGATGACGAGCTTCGGTTCCTCCTTGTCGCACAGCGCCTTCAGCAGCTTCGCGACTGCGAGCGGCTGCAACTCCTCCGATGATTCAACGAGAATCGCACGGTCCGCACCGATAGCCAGTGCCGTTCGCAGCGTTTCCTGCGCCTGCGCGACGCCACACGACACGGCGATCACTTCACTGGCAATTCCTGCTTCCTTCAAGCGCACGGCTTCTTCAACAGCGATTTCATCGAACGGATTCATCGACATCTTCACGTTCGCGAGATCGACGCCGGTGCCGTCCGACTTCACACGAACCTTCACGTTGTAATCAACCACCCGCTTTACGGGGACAATAATCTTCACAATGAAACTCCTTTCCTCTCGCTGAGAACGGGCTCAGGCCGCCTCGAAGATTGCTGCCATGCCCTGGCCGCCGCCAATACACATCGACTCCAGCCCGTAGCGCTCGCCCCGCCGGCGCAACTCGTAGAGCAGGGTGGTGAGCATACGTACGCCGGTTGCACCAATCGGATGACCAAGCGAGATGCCTGAGCCGTTGACGTTCAGCCGGTCTGGGTCGTTCCAACGCCAGCCCTTGAGGACGGCAAGCACCTGCGTGGCGAAGGCTTCATTGAGTTCGACGAGACCGATCCTGTCGAACGAGAAACCGGTGCGTGCGAAGAGCCGCTCAACGGCAGGCACCGGCCCGATGCCCATCTGCGACGGTTCGCAACCGGCCGCTGACCAGCCGACGAGATATCCCATCGGGGAAAGCTCCAGTTCATCCAGTTTGTCTTCGGCGACGATGAGACACGCAGCTGCAGCGTCGTTCTGCTGACTCGCGTTGCCGGCCGTTACCGTGCCATCGTCCATAAGCGGACGCAGCTTTGAAAGACTTTCGACCGTGGCATCGGCGCGGATGCCTTCGTCGCGAGTGAAGAGCGTCGGCTCTCCCTTTTTCTGCGGCACGGCGACAGGCACGACTTCATCATTGAATCGACCTTCCTCCCAGGCCGCCGCAGCGCGTTGATGGCTGCGGACCGCGAACGCGTCTGCCTCTGCGCGCGAGATGTCGAATTCGCGCGCGAGGTTTTCGGCGGTTTCTATCATTCCCGAGATGTATCCAAAGCGCTCTTCTGGCTGCGAACGCTCGCGACCGCGCTCGAGCCGGTCATGAAATCGTGTCGACCCTGAGCGCTTGCCCCAGCGCATGTCAGTCGAGTAATACTCGATGTTGCTCATGCTCTCGACGCCGCCTGCGAGCACGACATCTGCTGCGCCCGATTGCACCATCATCGCGGCCGTCACGACAGATTGCAGGCCGCCACCACAGCGACGGTCGGTCTGGAGTCCCGGCACGCTCACTGGCAAGCCTGCGTTCAGCGCGGCCCAGCGCCCGATGCATGGTGTTTCGCTGTTCGCATATGACTGAGCGAATACGACGTCATCGATACGGTGCGGGTCGATCCGGGTGCGTTGCAAGATAGCCTGAATGACAACGTTGGTCAGCGATTCGACGGGTACGTTGCGCAGGCTGCCGCCAAAGGTGCCAACGGGGGTGCGAACCGGCGCGACAATCGCGGCGCGTCTCATGAAATCTCCTTATGTTGGGTGGTGCGCCCGAATACGGACGCAGCGCGTTCTAGTTCGTTGCGATCGTCTGGATGGGCAATGGCAATGAGGGAATCGATCCTTCTGGAAAGCGGCAATGCGCGCAGATCGGCTACGCCGTGCTCGGTGACGATGATCGCAGCGTCGCTGCGGGGCGTGCTCACAGGGCCTTCGATGAAGGGAACAATGCGACTGCGCGTACCGGCGCGCGAGGGCAATACGATGACGGGCAGCCCTCCGCGTGAGCGCCGGGCACCGCGTATGAAATCCATTGCACCGCCGACCGCGCCGAGGTAGCGGCCTCCCGCAGTTTCTGCGTTGATCTGGCCAGTGAGATCGACTTCAATGGCGCCATTGATCGCGACAAACTGGTTCAGAGACTCGAGCACGCGAATGTCGTGCGTGTAACTGGTCGGGCGGAACTGGACTTGCGAATTGCGATGGGCAAAGCGGTGAATCAGGTCGGACCCCATGATGGTGCCAGCCACCGTGCAGCCCGCATCGATTCCTTTGCGCATGTTGGTCACGGCGCCTGCCTGCGTGAGACGCGCGACTGCGTCGCCAATCGCGCCGCTATGGATGCCCAGATCGCGATGGTTCTCCAGGGCTGCAAGAACCGTCTCGGGAAGTGCGCCTATCCCGCATTGCAGCGTGGCGCCATCGTCGACTAGCGCGGCGACGCGGGCGGCTATCTTGCGTTCGACTTCACCCGCTTTTGACGCTGGCGGTCCGGGAAGCGCATGTGAGGTGTGAACCATCACGTCGAAGTGTTCGGCGCGAATCGTCCGTGGGCCGTAGGTCCATGGCGCCTGGTCGTTGACTTCAGCGATAACGACGCGCGCGGTATCGAGCAAGGGCACGAGATATTCATGGCTTGCCGACAGGCTGTAGTTGCCTTCGTCGTCGGCGGGCGCCACTTCCAGAAGAAGAACGTCGACGCGGCTCGGTCCGTTCGCGAAGAGTTGTTCAAACGACGAGTAATGCGCGGGCAGGATATCGAGTACGCCAGCATCCGCGAGAGCGCGATTGTTCGCTGCACCACAATAGGATCTGAAGTCGACCACGTCAGCGTGAAGCGGCTCACACGTGTCGGTCCACGTCGCGCCAATAAATGCAGCAAAGCGACCGCCAATCGTGTGGCGCTGCGCCATCAGACGGCGTGTCAGGGAAACCGGTTCAGCAGAACACTGACCCCAGGCCACGGTATCTCCTGGCCTTACCCATGATGGAAAATGAAGTTGCTCGATGTCGATCAGGCGAGTCATTTGTTAAGCGGTCGGGAGTGGTCAGCACACAGACTAATGAAGCCTGCAAGATCCAGCCGGGCGATTTGCGATGACGCGAATACCGTCAGGCCGAATATGCGTAGCCACAATGAATGCCGGGATTCACGCAGTCAACGCGGTCAGGCGATATGTTCCGTACAACGAGAAAATGTGTTTTCGTCAAACGCAGAGCAGATTGACGCACGGTGGCGACATGCCGAATGGTATGAAAGACATCGTGTTCACTGTACGGAACGTCTGTCATCTCCGCGTTGACTTCGACACCGCAAACGACGCACGATGAACTCCACAAACAGTCGCGGCACCTATGCCGGAAGTCGCTACCCACGCTAGCGACGAAGCGATACGGAGACGAACAGATGGGTAAGGTGTTTGAAGAGTGGATCGGCCGGCAGCGACACGCCAAAGACACGGTGTCTATCGCTCCTCTGCGGGGTCTGTACGCAGCGCTCGGTCTTCCTGCAAGAGAGTGGCAGCCGGGCGATGCTGCACCGTTACTCGCACACTGGTTGCTCTTTGGCGAGTTTGCAGCGCAGGCTGAACTGGGTGACGATGGGCATGCCCGTCGCGGCAACTTTTTGCCGCCTGTGACGTTGCCGCGTCGGATGTGGGCAGGCGGGCGTCTGCGCTTTCACGAGCCGTTGCGCGTGGGTAACGCGTTGACACGCACCAGCACTCTGACGAACGTGGAGGCCAAGTCCGGAAGCACGGGAGAACTGGTATTCGTGACGGTGCGGCATGAGGTGATACGTGATGACGGCATGCTGTTGCTCGAAGAAGAGCAGGACATCGTGTTTCGTGAAGCTGCGCACATTCGTCAAACTGTCTTGCCAGCTGGGCAGAGGGCCAGGACTTCACCCCGGACACAGGCGGCACGCGTCGAGCCGTGTTTCGTGGTGGACGACGCGGGCACCACGCAGTGGGAGCGGTTTGTCGAACCCTCTGCGACCCTTCTGTTTCGTTACTCGGCGTTGACCTTCAACTCGCACCGCATCCACTACGATCGTGAATACGCGACCCAAGTCGAAGGCTATTCAGGTCTTGTCGTGCACGGGCCACTACAGGCGACCTTGATGCTCGACCTCTTGACATCTTCGATCCCCGGTGCGTGCGTCGAGTCCTTTTCTTTCAGAGGGCGTGCACCGCTGCTAGACAGCACCCCGTTTTCGGTGCGCGCTGAATGTCGAGGCGAGGGACGGGAAGTACTGCTTTGCACCCGCGATGATTCAGGAAGTACTGCCATGGAGGGAGTCGCGAGACTTGGTAAGTCGTTGACGAATCGAGCTGATGGCGTGACTTTTAGCGAAACTCGCTCACAACCTGTGGAGTAGCGAATGTCGCAACGCTCGTATCTCTTTGTTCCCGGTGACCGCCCCGAGCGCTATAGCAAGGCAATCACGTCCGGAGCTGACGCAGTCGTTATCGACCTTGAAGATGCGGTCGCGGAACCGGATAAGGATGGGGCAAGACAACAGCTTCTCGACGAGTGGCCGGGCGTGCGTGCGCAGGCGCACAGCTTGGGAAGCCGCGTCCTGATTCGTATCAACAGTCACGGCTCAGGGTGGCTGGAGCAGGACATTCTTTTGTGCAATGGATTGCGTCCTGATGGCGTCGTGCTTCCGAAGGCCGCCGACAGCGCGGCTGTGGAAGCAGTCGCGCTGCGTATGACAGGGCTCGCCTTGCTGCCGCTGATCGAGACGGCGAGAGGCGTGCAAAACGTCGATCAGATTGCGCAGGTGGCGGGTGTCGTGCGGCTTGTCTTCGGCACGGTCGATCTGATGAATGAACTGAATGCGGATGAGGATGAGGCGCTTGATTATGTCCGCACCCGCATTGTCATTGCATCGCGAGCGGCTAGTCTCGAAGGGCCGGTAGACGGCGTTTGCCGCGCAGTGAGCGATGCCGCGCGTCTCCTTCACGAGACCACGCGGGCACTACGGTTCGGATTTGCAGCCAAGCTTTGCATTCACCCAAAGCAGGTCGGCGCTGTCAATGACGCCTTCAGTCCGTCCAGTCGAATGATCGACTGGGCACGCCGGGTTGTCGCCGCATATGAGACGGCTCGAGGCGGCGCCGTGGCTGTCGACGGAGAGATGGTCGATCTGCCAGTGTTTCTGCGCGCGAAGTCGCTTCTCGCGTCTGTGCAACATATCAATTAATTCTTCTGCGTGGAATCTAGATGAGTGACTACCTGAAAGATGCATGGCAACCAACCGCTGAATACGTCGCCGCGTCAAACGTCGATGCGATCAGACAACGTCTGGGGCTTCCGAGCTACGATGCGCTGCTGACGTTTTCCAACACCAAGCCCGCGGAATACTGGAAAGAGGTACTGGACTATTGCGGCATTGTTTGGGACGTCGACTATGCGCAATACCTGGATGACTCGCGTGGCCGTGAGTTTCCGTCATGGTTTCCGGGCGGAAGGCTGAACTGGGTCAAGTCGATCCTCAAATGGGCCGACGACACGGAGATGGCGCAGCGTGTCGCTGTGGTGGCTGAGCGTGAAGACGGTGCGGTAGAGCGCGTGACGTTTGCCGAACTGGCTCAACGAGTCGCTTCATTCGCGGCGGGTCTTCGCAAAAGCGGCCTGCAGCGCGGCGACCGTGTTGGGCTGCTGATGGAAAATGGCATCGAGGCAACGGTTACGCTGCTTGGCATCGTATGGAACGGCGGCATTGTCGTGCCGCTCTTTAGCGGCTTTGGTGTAGACGCGATTACGTCGCGCTTGTCATCCTGTTCGGCGAGTGCGCTCGTGGCCACTGCCGGCTTCAATCGCCGTGGCAAGTGGGTCGAGACGCGCAAACTGATCGATGACGCCCGCAGCCGTCTGCCGGAACTCAAGACGGTTATCTGGAAGCAGCCAGACGGAGCGGCAGTACCCCCAATGGCGACCAGCCATGATGGCACTCAACTGCTTGACTGGTCTGAGTTAGCTGCCTCCGTTGCCGCCGGCGTACCCGAATCGATGACGGCGGACGATCCCTTCATGATTATTTACACGTCCGGCACGACGGGGAAACCCAAGGGTGCGGTGCATACACATGGCGGCTTTCCGCTGAAAATCGCGCACGATGCCGCCGTGCATTTTGATGTCGGGCGTGGCGACGTTTTCTGCTGGCCGGCCGACATGGGCTGGATCGCTGGATCACTGGTGATGTCGAGTGCACTGCTTCGCGGCGCGACGCTAGTCTGCTACGACGGCGCGCCTGACTTTCCCGATTGGTCGCGGATGTCCCGTCTGGTCGAGCGCCACCGCATCACGCACTTTGGCTCGGCCCCCACGCTGATTCGTGGACTCGCGGCAAACGTCCCACTGTCCACACAAGGCGACGTCTCGAGCGTGCGCCTGCTCATTACCGCCGGCGAGGGCATCGACCCGGAGCATTTCGTCTGGTTCCAGAAGGCCTTCGGCAATGGCGTTGCTCCGGTCATCAATTACACGGGTGGGACAGAAGTCTCCGGCGCGTTGTTGTCGAGCGTCGTGGTCAAGCCTATCAGCCCTGCAGGATTCAATACCGCCTCGCCGTCGGTTGCGGCCGATGTGATCAATCTCGAAGGTACGTCGATCGTTGGAGAGATTGGTGAACTGGCTATCCGCCAACCGTTTGTCGGTATGACGCATTCGTTCTGGCAGGACGACGACCGATATCTCGACTCTTACTGGCGGACCGTACCGGGCACATGGGTACACGGTGACCTCGCGACGCGTCGTGAAGACGGCACCTGGTTCCTGCTCGGTCGTTCAGACGACACCATCAAGCTCGCTGGTAAGCGGGTTGGGCCGGCAGAAATAGAAGAGGTGCTTCTCGAGTTGCCGGACATTGCAGAGGCCGCAGCAATCGGTGTCGACGACGCGGTCAAAGGGCAAAAGCTGGTCGTTTTCATGATTCCCTCACCCGAATGGCGGGGCGTGGTATCCGATCTCGAGCGGGCTGTGTCGGAGCACGTCGACGTGCGACTAGGACGGCCCTTCAGGCCGTCAGCGATTCATCTCGTGACGCAACTGCCCAAGACCCGCAGCTCGAAGATCATGCGACGTGCAATTCGCAGCGTCTATAGCGGCCTGCCAGGTGGCGACCTGTCCGCACTGGACAACCCCGCGGCGCTAGAAGAGATACGTCTTGCCGCCGCGACGCATTGAGTCGCATGCGCTTACACCTATTTAAGCGGCTTTCAAGGCGCGCACGGAAACAGAGATGGAACTGAACCTGAAGGGCAAGCAAGTTCTGATTACAGGGGCGTCGCAGGGTATCGGCGAGCGGCTGGCGCTCGCGTTTGCACGAGAAGGTTGCGACGTGCGGCTCGTTGCGCGTTCGGCTGAGAAGCTGCTTGCTGTGGCCGAGCGTGTCAAAACGGAATTCGGTGTGCGTGCCGGGATCCTCGCGATTGATATGGCGCTTCCCGGGGCGATATCGCAAGTCGCCCAGTTTGGTGACGGTGTCGAGATCCTGGTGAACAACGCGGGAAGTATTCCGGGCGGCAACCTCTGGGACGTCGATGACGCGCAGTGGCGGGCTGGCTGGGAGCTGAAGGTGTTCGGCTACATCAATCTGACGCGCGCGCTCTACCCGGCAATGAAGGCACGCGGAAGCGGGGTGATTCTCAACAATATCGGTAACGGTGGCGAGAACTTCGATTTCAACTATATCGCTGGCACAACGGGCAATGCGGCCTTGATGGCCTTCACGCGTGCAATAGGCGGTCAGAGTCTCGCCGACGGCGTACGCGTCGTGGGCGTCAATCCTGGGCCGGTCGATACCGACCGCATCAACAAGGTACTGAAGGGCCGTGCTGAGCGGAGGTTCGGTGATGCATCCCGGTATATCGAACTGCTCGATGGCTATCCGCTCGGGCGCGCCGCGACTGTGGATGAAATCGCCGACCTGTTTGTGTTTCTTGCGTCGAGCAAATCCGCCTACACGTCCGGCACGATTATTACCGTTGACGGCGGCATTACCTCGCGCCGGTCGATCGGCTAGTGAGTCAGTTGAACAGGAGCTGCCCGATATGGGCACTTCTTGCGGAGAAAACATGGCAGAAACATCTGAACCGGGCCTGGAGGCCTATGCATCGTATACAAGCCTGGCGTTTGATCAGCCGGCACCCGGCGTATTGCGCGTGACGCTCAATCGTCCCGAGAAGCTGAACGCGCTCGATGCGCGTGGACACGACGAAATTGCGCGCGTCTGGCGTGACGTCGATGCTGACCCGTCAGTCAGTGCCGTGCTCCTCTGTGGTGCGGGCCGCGCGTTTTCGGCGGGCGGGGACTTCGAAATGGTCGAGGAGATGATCGACTCGTTCGATGCGCGCGCACGTGTGTGGCGCGAGGCTAAAGACCTTGTCTATAACATCATCAATTGCTCGAAGCCGATCGTGTCTGCGATTCAGGGGGCGGCCGTTGGCGCTGGCCTGGTGGCTGCGTTACTCTCGGACGTTTCCGTTGCTGCACGCACGGCCCGACTCGTGGATGGTCACACGCGTCTTGGTGTGGCCGCCGGCGATCATGCTGCGATCGTCTGGCCGCTGCTGTGCGGCATGGCCAAGGCGAAGTACCACTTGATGCTCTGCGAGCCCGTCACAGGCGACAAAGCCGAGCAAATGGGACTCGTGTCGCTCGCCGTTGATGAAGCTGAGTTACAGGAAACCGCGCTCTCCATTGCCACGCGTCTGGCAAGCGGTGCGCCGTCGGCCGTGCGCTGGACCAAATACGCGCTGAATAACTGGCTGCGCCAGGCGGGGCCGATATTCGACGCATCGCTTGCGCTGGAAATGTTCGGCTTCGGTGGCCGGGAAGTGCGGGAAGGGGTTGCGTCATTCCGTGAAAAGAGATCACCCGTGTTCTCGCAAGATACGTCCCTCTGAAGGCAAGCCATGGATACCAGAACAACGCACAAGGTTCTTGAAGGGATTCGAGTGCTCGATTTCGGCCGCTATATTGCAGGTCCTTTCTGCGCAGCCTTGCTGGCCGACTTCGGCGCAGACGTCATCCGTATTGACCGTGTCGGCGGTAGTGAAGACCGCTTTGTGATGCCCGTGACGGAAACGGGCGAGGGTGCCTTCTTTCTGCAGGTGAACCGCAACAAGCGATCTCTTACACTCGACATCGACCGGCCGGAAGGTCGTGAAGTCGTCCGTCGCCTGCTTCTTGAAACGGATGTGGTGGTCGCTAACATGCCGCCGAGAACACTGGCCAATCTCGGTCTCGACTACGCCACGTTGAGCGCTATCAAGCCCGACATCATCCTGACGGCGTCGTCGGCATTTGGCTCTCACGAGGATGCGAGTCATCGGGTCGGCTTCGATGGTGTTGGTCAGGCAATGAGCGGTGCCGTCTATATGTCAGGCATGCCGGATAGCCCGACCAAGGCCATGGTGCCCACGGTGGATTTCTCGACTGCGCTTTCCTGCGCGCTGGGTACCGTGGTGGCACTCTACGAAAGGCGCAACAGCGGACGGGGGCAGGTTGTGGAGGCATCGTTGCTTCAGACTGCGCTCAACCTCGCGAGTGGGGCGCTCATTGAAGAATCGGCGCTGGGCATCAACCGACGTGCGACGGGTAATCGAAGCCCCATTGCAGGGCCGTCTGATATTTTCCGTGTCTCGGATGGCTGGATCATCGTTCAGGTCATCGGCCAGCCGCTCTTCAAACGATGGGCACGGCTCATTGGCGCACCAGAACTCCTTGAAGACCCGCGCTTTGCCAATGACCTTCGGCGCGGCGAAAACGGAGAACTGCTGAGCGCGATGATGGCGAAGTGGTGCGAGTCCCGAACACGCGAGGCGGCGCTCGAAGAGCTCGAGGAAGCCCGTATCCCCGCTGGCCCCGTCTACTCCCCGCGTGAAGCGCTTGACGACACCACTATTCGCGCGTCGGGCGCATTTACGTGGCTAGGCTATCCCGGACTCGCTGGCGAGGCGCCGCTCGTCTCGCCGCCCGCGTATCTGTCGCGCACGCCGCCGAGCATCGCTGCGCGCTCGCCGACGATCGGCGAGCATACGGATGAGATCTTGCGGGAAGCAGGTTACGGCCAGGACCAGATCAGTGCGTTTCGTGAGATGGGAGTCGTCTGAATGGACACTTCGTATAACAGTCGGGCCACGTCAGGTGAAGCGAGACCGCTTAGGCGCCACATCGAAATGGCGAGCGTGTCAGAGGAGGGATGGCGCGCTCTCGAAGGATTCGCGGATGAAATCGAAGTCCAATTGCTCGCTGACGACCTTGACGAATCGAGAAAGCGAGGCGCACGTTCGAGACTTGTACGTTTTGCGCCCGGCGCGTCTACCCGTCATGTGCTCGTGCACGACTACTGGGAAGAAGTGTTCGTACTCTCCGGCGACCTGCTCGCTCGCGATGGGGAATCAGACAGTCACAGTGAAGCACCTGAACCTGGACGGAATCAATACCGGTATTCGTGCAGGCCGCCCGGCACGCCTCATGGGCCGTTTCATTCAGAACGAGGTTGCGTGCTTTTTGAGGTGCAGTACTTTTTGCCCGATCACAGGTAGGTCGGGACACGCGGTCATCAAACACAGAGCGTCTTCTCGCAAGGAAAATCGTATGCCAGGTCTTTTTGATCCCTTGAAATTGCGGGGCGTAGCGCTGCGCAACCGGATCGGCGTTTCGCCGATGTGCCAGTACAGTTCTGTCGATGGATTCGTCAACAACTGGCACCTGGTGCATCTAGGCTCGCGCGCGGTAGGCGGCGCAGGTCTCGTCGTGACAGAAGGCACCGCGGTTGTACCTGACGGGCGTATCACGCCGTCGGACCTCGGCCTGTGGAACGATGCGCACATTGCGGGACACCGCGAGCTAGTGCGCTTCATCGCAGCGCAAGGCGCCGTTCCCGCGCTCCAGCTCGCCCACGCGGGTCGCAAGGCGTCCCGCGTGCCTCCGTGGGAGTCGGACCCCGGCCAAACGCAAGGCAGGCCGTTGACGATCAGTGAAGGTGGATGGCAGCCTTTGGGGGCTAGCAGCATTGCTTTCGACCAGGGCTACACGATCCCTCATGAATTGTCGGTGAGCGGCATTGCGGACATCGTCGAATCGTTCGCATTGGCGGCACAACGCGCTGCTGAAGCCGGCTACGAATGGATAGAGGTACACGGCGCGCACGGCTATCTTCTCCACTCATTCAATTCCCCCATTTCAAACAAACGCATCGACGCGTATGGCGGTTCTCTCGAAGGCCGATGCAAGATCACGCGAGCAGTCGCACGAGCTATTCGCAAAGTATGGCCGGATAACCGAGTGCTTGCCTTCAGGCTCTCGTTTACCGATTGGGTGGACGGAGGATGGAATACGGACGATACCGTGCAACTGGCGCGCTGGCTCAAGGAAGACGGGGTGGACCTGATTGACGTCAGTTCGGGCGGCGGTGTTCCCCGTCCGCGTATTCCCGTGGGGCCAGGCTATCAGGTGCCGGGGGCGGCCGCCGTAAGACAGGGCGCTTCGATTCCAGTGGCAGCCGTTGGCCTTATTGATAAGGCGGAGCAGGCCGAATTCATTGTTCGCGAAGGCAGCGCTGATGTCGTGATGCTCGCTCGCGAAATGCTGCGCGACCCGTACTGGCCACTACGCGCAGCCGTCGAACTGCAACGCTGTGAGGCCGCTCGCATGCCCGTGCCATACAACTCGGCGTGGGGACATCTAGGCGACTTCAGCTTCGATCCGATCACGGCCCCTCGTATCACCGATTCAGGTATTGACCGCGTCGACGGGAGCCGACGCAATACGCTCGTATAAAGATCATCAGCAACGGCGAGCGCAGACTGTCTGATTGTTAACGTACATGCATTCTCCGCTCACCTGACCCATTCCGGCAGGTGAGCGTTCACAATCTCGCATCCCTTAAGCGAGTTCGGCGACGCCGTTGTTGAGCACAATGACATCCCGCTCGACAGACCGGGCCCGGAACAGGACCAGACCGGGGCCTTCCGGCGTAGTCCATATCTCGGTACGAATGGTCTCGCCGGGCATCACGGGAGCGGAAAACCGTGCATGCAGCGTCTTCAAGCGGTGCGAATCGTAGCTGCACACAGTTCGCAAAATGGCATGCCCCGCTATACCGTATGTGGCGAGTCCGTGGAGAATCGGACGGTCGAAACCCGCTGCGCTTGCTACGTCAGGGTCTGCATGCAAAGGATTGGGATCACCGTTAAGCCGGTATAACAACGCGGACTCGGGACGTGTTTTGATGTCGCAGACAAGATAGGGCGGTATTCGCGGCATGTCTGGTGCCGACGGTAATGCGTTGTCACCTGGTTGCCCGTTTTCAGTAAAGCCTCCGTCGCCGCGGCAGAAATTCAGTTGCTCAACGCTTGCGAGCAGCAAGCCAGTCTGCTTGTCGAGCACATCGCGCTGTATCAGTACCTGGGCCCCTTTTCCCCGGCCTTTGTCGATGATGGCTTTGATGCGAGAGCGGCCTATGACGGTGCCGGCTGACGGAAGCGGGCGATGCAACCGGATGCGCTGTTCGCCGTGCACGACCCTTATCCAGTCGATGCCACTCTCGGGGTTCTTCATCCATTGACCGGGGAAGCCCAGTATCGCGGCCATAGTCGGGACGACCGACAGCTTCTGTCCGTAAGTATAGCCAAGCGCGCTCCGATCAAGAGGATCATTGCCGAAGCCGACGCTCAACGCATACAGCGCGGTGTCTCGCTCGGTGTAGGTATGCTCGATATCCGGAAAGGGCCATGCTTTCAGGGCGTGGTAGTCGATTGCCATATCAGTACCGCCGGGGTGTGTGACAGACGAAGGTGGAAGTTCTCATGGCGATAGTCACATCGGGTCCCAGCTGAAGACGTCGCCTGAGCGTTCCACAGGTATGAATGAGCCCTGCAGCGCTGGCATTCCATGCATAGCAATCGATTCCGGGCTCCAGCCTTCGCTACGGTGTATGGAGCGGATGGGGCGTGGCTGGCTCATCAGGAAGATCTCGTTGTTTCGCACCGTGAATATCTGGCCGTTGACTTCTTTCGCCGCATCGCTTGCGAGATACACTGCGAGCGGCGCAATCTTTGCGGGTGTCATCTGTTTGATTTTCTCCACGCGGGCAGCCTGCTCGGGCGTGTCGGTCGGAATCGAGCTGACCATGCGGCTCCATGCAAAAGGTGCAATGCAGTTCGAGCGAACATTGAATTTTTCGAGGTCAAGCGCAATCGACTTGGACAGACCCGCAATACCCATTTTCGCGGCGTTATAGTTCGCCTGGGCATAGTTGCCGATCAACCCCGAGGTCGAGGTCATGTGCACGAAAGATCCGCTGCCTTGTTCCTTGAAGTGCGGTGCCGCCGCGCGGCTAAGTCCGAACGTGCCATACAGATGCACTTTGAGCACGGCATCCCATTCTTCGTCGGACATCTTGTGGAAAAAGCGGTCCCGCAGGATACCGGCATTGTTGACGATGCAGTCGATCCGGCCGAAGACGTCAAGAGCCTGAGCGATGATGCGTTCACCAGCGCCTTTTTCCGCAACGCTTTCCGCATTCGCGACGGCTTCTCCACCGGCCTCCCGGATCTCATCGACAACACGTTGACCGGGCGCTGTGTCGTGGCCAGCCCCGTCCAGCGACGCGCCAATATCATTGACGAGCACGCGGGCTCCATATCGAGCCATCGACAACGCAATATCACGACCGATGCCGCCGCCGGCGCCCGTCACGACCACGACCTTGCCGGACATCATGGTTTTATCTGTCACTGTACGTCTCCAATCTATTGAGCTTGATAAAATTGCACCTTCACCTGAAGCAGCTAAGGGCTGCGATTTGCATTTACGATCGCGCTCCGGCTGCTGTGGTGTCAATTCAATCTCCAAAGCTCTTCCGTACTCTGAAACAAGATGTCTGTTCGGCCTTCCGGTTTGCTGTGTGGGTCGCGTGCGAAAAGACAGCTTTTTGGCAAAACGGTGCACCCGTCAAAGTACGGAACAATTCCCGCGATGTGATTGACCTTGCCTCGACACGATCGCAGCATGGAGACCGGACAATGCACATGGAGACGCAAGGAAATGATCCGGGATAACGAAACAATGAATGTCTTGCGCGACAACATCGCGCGCTTCGTCCGTGAGCGCCTGATTCCCAACGAGGAGGTCGTTGCGGAAACAGACGAGATTCCGCAGGACATCGTCGACGACATGAAAGCGATGGGCTTGTTCGGGCTCACTATTCCGGAGTCTTTCGGCGGCCTCGAATTGACGATGGAGGAAGAGGTGCTCGCGATGTTCGAACTGGGGCGTGCATCACCCGCGTTTCGCTCGCTGATTGGCACGACGGTTGGTATCGGCTCCCAAGGCATTCTCTTCGATGGGACGGAAGAGCAGAAGACGCGCTATTTGCCGCGATTGGCAACTGGGGAATTGATTGCATCATTTGCGTTGACCGAACCGGAGTCGGGTTCGGACGCGGCTTCTCTGCGAACGACAGCGAAGCGCGATGGCGATTTCTACGTGGTGAACGGCACGAAGCGCTTCATCACCAATGCGCCTCACGCCGGAATCTTCACGCTGATGGCGCGAACCAATCCGGAAGAGAAGGGTTCTGCTGGCATCTCTGCGTTCATCGTTGATGCGGGGACACCGGGCCTTAGCTTCGGCAAACGCGATAAGAAGATGGGACAGAAGGGCGCTCATACCTGCGATGTGATTTTCGAGAATTGCAAAGTGCCCGTGGCGAATCTCATCGGTGGTGTGGAAGGCAAGGGATTCAAAACGGCAATGAAGGTGCTGGATAAGGGACGAATCCACATTGCGGCGATCTGTGTCGCCGTAGCGCAGCGGATGCTGGATGACACGCTCCGTTACGCGATGGAACGCAGGCAGTTTGGACAGCCCATTGCAGAATTCCAGTTAGTACAGGCCATGCTTGCAGATAGCAGGGCGGAACTCTACGCAGCGCGCTGTATGGTACTCGATGCCGCTCGTCGCCGTGATAACGGGGAAAGTGTGAGCACCGAAGCTTCATGCGCCAAGCTCTTCGCATCGGAGATGTGCGGCCGGGTCGCCGACCGCGCGGTTCAGATTCATGGCGGCGCGGGTTACATCAGCGACTACGGTATTGAGCGCTTATATCGCGACGCACGGTTATTTCGCATTTACGAAGGCACGAGCCAGATTCAGCAAATCGTTATCGCCCGCAACATGATTCGCGAAGCGTCGCATTAACCATGCAGCGTCTGCACAACTTCTACGAGACACCGTACCAGAACCATGAAATTTCCCCATCAAGACAAGTATCAGGAAATCCGTGACGCGCTGCGTGGCCTATGTGCCGACTATCCGGACGAATACTGGCGCAAGATTGACGAAGCGCGTGCATATCCCGAAGCGTTTGTCGAAGCATTGACCAGCGCCGGGTGGCTGGCGGCCCTGATTCCGCAAGAATACGGTGGCTCGGGACTCGGCTTGACGGAAGCGTCGGTCATCATGGAGGAAATCAACCGGAACGGTGGCAACTCTGGCTCATGCCATGGTCAGATGTACAACATGAATACGCTGCTGCGGCATGGGTCCGAACAGCAAAAGCGTCGTTACCTGCCGCAGATAGCAAGTGGTGAATTGCGACTTCAGTCGATGGGCGTAACGGAGCCAACCACCGGGACCGATACGACGAAAATCAAGACCGTCGCGGTGAAAAAAGGCGATCGATACGTCATCAACGGACAGAAGGTGTGGATTTCACGCGTACAGCATTCGGATCTCATGATCCTGCTTGCACGCACGGCGCCGGCCGATCAGGTCAAGCGGAAGTCCGATGGGCTGTCGATTTTTATTGTTGACCTGCATGAAGCAGTTGGGAATGGCATGACTGTGCGCCCGATTCCCAACATGGTTAATCACGAGACCAATGAGCTGTTTTTCGATAACCTCGAAATTCCCGCTGAAAACCTCATTGGCGAGGAAGGAAAAGGCTTTCGCTACATTCTCGATGGACTGAATGCCGAGCGAACCCTGATTGCGGCCGAATGTATTGGTGACGGGTGGTGGTTCCTGAATCGCGCTTCCCAGTATGCAGGCGAGCGCATTGTTTTCGACAGACCAATCGGGCAGAACCAGGGCGTGCAGTTTCCCATCGCTGAAAACTACATCGAAGTCAGTGCCGCAGATCTGATGCGCTTTCGCGCATCCGAACTTTTCGATGCACATGCGCCATGTGGTGCCGAAGCGAACATGGCGAAGTATCTTGCAGCGAAGGCCTCATGGGAGGCTGCGAACGTGTGCCTGCAGACGTTCGGCGGGTTCGGCTTTGCTTGTGAATACGATGTCGAGCGCAAATTCAGAGAGACACGTCTTTATCAGGTGGCACCTATTTCGACCAACCTGATTCTCTCTTACGTGGCAGAGCATATTCTCGATCTACCGCGGTCGTTCTAGTGCGGGTGAAGTGGAGTCGTCATGGAAAGCCTGACAAGGTCGCTGCGCTCAGCCGTGGATAGATGGCTGGTTCGGCACGGGGCCGTACCCAGACGGGTGAGCATCTTCAGAAAAGCGTCCCACGGTCGTGGACGATGTGTACGAGTCGAAGCATCGCGCGCGTCGGATGACGTCGAAATACTATTTTTTCGGCATGACGATGGCACCTGGCGCGTCTTTCCTCCGGAACCACGACGCCCGTGCATGAAGCTTTCCTGACGGCAGATGAACCGGTCGTAGATTGATGGATGATCCATGAGAGAAGACGGAGCGGGAATGGAGCACGGTGGTGGCGTATACGTTAGGGAATCGATGCCGTATGACGTCGTGATCGTCGGCGGCGGTCCTGCAGGCCTGTCGGCGGCCATTCGCCTGAAGCAGCGCGCCGCGGAAAAAGGCGCCGAAATTGGCGTCTG
>NZ_JACFYJ010000094.1:0-32878 GCF_037126505.1 Paraburkholderia bengalensis | reverse complement strand
GCCGATCGAGTATCCGAAGCCGGACGGCAAGCTGACGTTCGACCGGCTTTCTTCGGTGTTCATCTCGAACACGAATCACGAGGAGAATCAGCCCGCGCATCTCATTCTCAAGGACGTGACTATGCCTGTGAAGGTGAACCTGCGAACGTATGCAGGCCCCGAAACGCGTTTTTGTCCTGCAGGCGTGTACGAGTTTGTAAAAGACAGCGCGGATGTAGATCGTCTACAGATCAACGCACAGAATTGCGTGCACTGCAAAACCTGCGACATTAAAGACCCGACGCAGAATATTGTCTGGGTGACGCCGGAAGGCGGCGGCGGTCCGAACTATTCGAAGATGTAGCGGATCCCATCCGGCCGGTTCGATGCGGTGGGCCGTCAGCCGATTGGGCTATGCAATAGCAACTGGGTTAGTCCCCGCACGTCGTGCAAACACGCATCGTAACGGCACAATTCGTCAGCAATGTGAGCCGGAAGTAGTGTGAAAGACCGGGCCCTGGCCTCGTGGAAGCTGGTTGGCCTCATAACGGTCCCCTGAAGTGGAACCGTTACTTCAGATCAACGCTGAAATTATGTCGAGTTCCCCGCCGGAACCGCCTGCTGCCGGCCCCTGCGCTTGCCGGGTTTGTCGGCAATCGGCTCGGCTACTTTCCATAATCAGTGACTTGGCATAATCGGCCTTATGTGAAGCTTTCCATAAGGCCGAATTGCCGACCGCCGTCCTGCCCTCTGCCGCATGCGGCGCGCGGGCTGAGGTTTGCCGTGATCACGGGGATTACCACGGCTAACCAGATGCCTCGGCGGTTTCTTCGCGATTTCGTCCACAACCGACCGTCGATCTCCGCAGGACCGCAAAGCCGAGGGCGGTTGGCCCGTCGCATGATCGTCGATGTTATTTGCAATTTGATGCACTGACGCGATGCGACGCCTGCAAATAATGATGAAAAGTTACTGATTGAAACTGAAGGTCCGCACACGTCAGTATCGCTCGAATTTGAGGTAATTCGACGAAAAAGCATTGCCCAAGCGTGCCTCATTCCGCGTACTCAGCGCGGCGTGATTGTCAGCTCAAGTTCGGTGTTTTTCGATGCCGTGTCGACTGCTCATACGAGTACGCAATCCCGACCAGCGCGGCTTCGTCCCATTGCCGTCCCACGAAGATCACGCCAAACGGCGACCCCGACGCATAGTAGCCCGCCGGCACGGTGATACCTGGCAGACCGGCAATGTTGATCTCGCCCACGGTCGTCTCCTGGATCGTGTCCTTGCCGTGCAAAGGCGGCAATTCGCAGCGCATCTGCGGAAACGCAAGTGCATCGAGAGCATGCCCTGCCATGACAGCATCGAAGATACGCAGATACTTTGCCTTGAGTTCGATGAACTCCGAGATGTCGGGCGGCATCGAAGGGTTCTCAAGTGCAGCTGCGAATTGCGGCAAGCTGTGCATGAAACTCAGCACGCCCTTCGGGCCGAACGCGTCCTGCGAAGCCGTCGCCTCCGCAAACTCGGCGAATGTCTTGAGCGCCGCGTTCGGTCCCAGACGGCGCAGATACTGCTCGACATCGTAGGGAATCGACTCGAGACCTCGCGCATCGAAATTCGGCAGCGGCGGCGTCGGCTCACGCAGTTCGGCAAAGCCTGAGCCAGCGAATGGATCGTCGATCAGAATCGCCCCTGCTTCCTTCAGTTCCTGCTGCACGCGCAGATACAGTTGCGACGCTTCATCGGAAAGCGGCTGCGTGCGCCAGCCTGGACCATACAGGCCTATTCGTTTGCCCTGCAACGCGTCGTCGCGCAGATTCGCGGCATAGCCCTGCGGCGGAATCTTGCCGACGCTCGCAAGCGTCTTGGAATCTTCCGCCGAATACCCCGCCAGCACATCGAGACACAAAGCCGCGTCGCGCACGTTGCGCGCAATAGGGCCCACCACGTCGCGATTACCGGACAACGGCACGACACCAGCATTGGGCACGAGTCCAATCGTGGGCTTGATACCGACCAGATCTTGCGCCGACGCGGGGTTCTGAATAGAGCCGCCCGTTTCTTCCGCGAGCCCGAGCACCGCCATCGATGCAGCCACAGCCGATGCCGTCCCCGCACTGCTGCCGCCCGGCACGCGGTCCGGCATCGTCACGTTAAGCGTCGGTCCCGCCCAGCTGTCGTTCGCATGCGAGCCCGTATGACTGAGCACGGGCACGTTTGTCTTGCCGAGCATCACGGCGCCCGCGGCGCGCATCCGTGCGACGACGGGCGAATCGGTTGCAGGCATCAGATCGACGCCGCCCGTCTTGCTATACAGCAACGACCAGCCCGCCGTGGTCGGAAAGCCGACCATATCCATCGGATCCTTGATGACGACGGGCACGCCCGCGAGCGGACCGAGCACTTCGCCTGCCGCGCGACGGCGGTCGATCGCGCGCGCATCGTCGAGTGCAGCGTGATTGAGAAACACCAGCGCGTTATACGTTGCGTTGTGGATCGCGATCCGGTCGAAGCATGCGTTGGTCAGGGATTCCGCCGTGAAGCGGCCTTGCGCGAAACCGGCCTGCACGCTTTCTATCGTCAGGTCGGTTAGATCGATATCCACCTGTAGCGGTGGGACGGTTTGCATTTCGCTCATCTCGAAGCTCTCCAGCGTCGATCGGGTTTGATTGATACACCACCTGGACATCAGCGGCGCACTTTGAGGGCGAACAGCCCTTGCGGACGGAAATAAAGCGCCACGATCACCAGCAGAAGAATGGTTGCCTTCGCCATCGATCCGCTGAGCAGCAGTTCGAACATCGACTGAAGCTGGCCGATCGCAAACGCGGATAGAAACGTGCCGAGCAGACTTTCGATACCGCCGAACACGACCACGATGAACGTATCGACGATGTACTGCTGCCCGGTCACCGGTCCCGTGGACGCCAGCATCGTCAACGCACTGCCCGCGATACCCGCAAGCCCGCATCCGACGGCGAACGTCACAGCATCGACACGTTCCGTGTCGATGCCCGCCGCGCCCGCCATCGCCCGGTTCTGCATCACCGAGCGGATACGCAGGCCCCAGCGGCTGCGAAACAGGAATAGATAAACGGCAAGCGCCACGGCCAATGCGAGAAACAGAATGAAAATGCGGCTGAGCGGCAAGGCGATATTAGGCGTGACGTTCCATGCGCCTCGCAGCCACGTGACGGTCGGAACGCTGACATCGATCGGCCCGAACACTTGCCGGTACACCTGCTGAAGCACGAGCGACAGCCCCCACGTCGCAAGCATCGTATCGAGCGGACGGTGATAGAGGCGACGGATCATCACGCGTTCGAGCACGAAGCCGACAGCGGCCGTCACGATGAACGCTATCAGAATGCCGACCAGAAAATACGCCCCCATCAGCGACGGGAACATCCTCTGAAATACAACGGACGTCAGGTACGTCATATACGCGCCGAGCGCCATCAGCTCGCCGTGCGCCATGTTGATCACGCCCATCAGGCCGAACACGATAGCCAGCCCGACTGCCATCAACGCCAGCACGGTGAAGAGCGACAGGCCGTTGAACACCTGTACGAGGAAAACATCGAGAGACATGATCGCGACCTTGTGGAGAGTTGTCGCGGGCGGGTGCGTGCGCGCCCGCCTCGCAGCCCGCGCAGCGGGGTCAGCCGAGTTTCGGAAACGGATTCGGCTCGATCAGCGGTGACTCGTATACGATGTCCACCTGTCCGTCGGGCCGGAACGTGCCGATCAGCGAGTGCTTCCACAAGTGGTGATTGCTTACGTGGAAATGCACGTCGCCCTCCGGTGCGCTCCACGCAAGCCCGGATGACGCGGCAACCACTTTGGCCACATCCGTGCTTTGTGCTTTTTCGACGCCGAGTTTCCAAAGATAAACCGCTGTGTACGCGGCTTCGAGGGTGTCGCCCAGCACGCGGTCCTGTCCATACTTGGCCTTGAATGCCTTGACGAATTTGTCGTTTTGCGCGTTCTTCATGCTCTGGAAATAGCCCATGCATGAATACACCCCGACGAGGTTATCCTTGCCGATACCGATCGCTTCTTCTTCCGTCACGGCCAATGCCATGATCGCCTGATTCTTGCCTGTAATGCCGAGCGAGTTCAGCTGCTTGTAGAACGCGACGTTCGAGCCGCCGACGATCGTCGAAAGAATGACATCGGGCTTGGCCGCCTTGATCTTGTTGATCACCGAAGAAAACTCCGTCGCACCGAGCGGAAAGTAATCTTCTCCGAGTACCGTACCGCCGGCTTTCGCAATGGCGGCCTTGGCGATTCGGTTCGTCGTGCGCGGCCAGATATAGTCCGATCCGATCAGATAGAACTTTTTGCCTTTATTCTTCGCGAGCCAATTTACGGCGGGAATGGTTTGCTGTGTCGCTTCCTGGCCTGTGTACATGATGTTCTTCGACATCTCGAGACCTTCGTAATACGTCGGATAGTAGAGCAGGCCGTTATAGCGTTCGAAAACGGGCAGAACGGCCTTGCGCGAAGCCGACGTATAGCAGCCGAAGACCGCCGCGACCTTGTCGCTTTCCACGAGCTTTTGTGCCTTCTCGGCAAACGTCGGCCAGTCGCTTGCGCCGTCCTCGACGATCGGTGTGATCTGCCGACCCATCACGCCGCCCGATGCATTGATCTCTTCGATGGCGAGCTTTTCCGCATCCACGACATGCGCTTCTGCAATTGCGATCGTCCCCGTGAGCGAATGCAGAATGCCGACCTTGATGGGGTCCGCTGCCTGAGCCGGATTCGAACCCAGCAGCATCGAGCCAGGCAGCGCGGTAGCGGCTGTTGCGGCGACTGCCTGTTTCAGAAAGTCCCGACGAGAATTCTTCATGGTGGCGTTATCTATAAAGTTTTTGGACAAAAAAAAGCCCGCAGCCAAGCAATGCTTGACTGGCGGGCTTTTTGGCCTTTCGCCGTATATGACACCTTTGTCAGACGCGGCGGAATTCACTATGATCGTCGTGCAGGACTGGCGCACTGCTGCAGATCACGAACGAGAATCAGCAAGGTCCATGCCATACAGTGCGGCAGTCGTCTCCGACACTTGCGGCATCGTCTTCTATATTGACTCAACGTCGATGCCAGCTTTTTTCGAACGTGCTCCAGCATCCGTTGTTCGCACCGCCCTGACACGCCAACTTGCTGCAGACATGCACGGAGGCTGTGCGACATGAGCGTTGTGCGCACAAATCTGGGGGATCGCGCTTCGAATAGCGCAGCGGCGTAACAGGAAAACGAATATGCGTTCAGTGAGTTATGAACCCGTGAAAATCGGCGTGTTGTATTCGACGAGCGGCGTGACCGGTCTTATCGAATCTTCACAGCAAAGCGCCACGCTGTTTGCCGCCGACGAAATCAATCGCGGGGGCGGCATCAACGGCAGAGAGATACAACTGTATGTGCGCGACCCCGGCTCTATCAAATCGTTGCAGACGTTTATCCAGCGTGCCGAAGAAAAGGCCGCGCGACAGCGCACGATCGAACTGGCGAAGTCGATCATCATGAAAACGCATCAGCTTTCCGACGACGAGGCTTATCGTGTTTTATGCTCGCACGCGCGCGACAACCAGGCATTGATCGAAACCGTCGCGCATGAAGTCGTGAGAGCCGGTGCGTTGTGACGCCGATCGCCCTCATACTGTGCGGCGCGCACCGTCGATGCGCGTTCAGGCACACGAACAGAATGAGTTTGTCCGCGCCACACGCATCGATATCAAGTTATGCAGTTGTCCGAATAACCGGACGACCCCGGTACATAAGCCTTCCGCATTCGAAGCGCGCTCACGGGCATACTTGTTGCATTTAAACCGTTGCTTCAGTTCTTTCGATTGCCGGCGGGACGTACTTCATCGTTAAGCCCGGCAAACGGAACCGAATCGACGGTGACAGGCGACAAAGACGTCGCATGCCGCCAAAGGCCATAAAGCCCGACATGACAGCTCACGCTGGCATGTCGGGCTTTTTTTGTCTGAAGCGCGTGCGCCGAACACAACCTGTTCGGAATGCAGCAACTATCCAACTCGTGATGAGGTTCATTTCATGATTCCGATCCCCAAACAAGGTACGCCCGAACGCGAGCGGCTGATCGCACTTCACAAGGAATGCACGGAGTCGATGCACGGTGTCGCGGGCTTTTCCGTGCTCAAGTGCGAAACACCGGGAGATACGACCGTCGTGACAGGCGGCACGCATGAACACCACGATCTGCGCCGTGTGTTGCTGCGCATGCGTGGCGCTTCGCCGAAGGGCAAGCTGATCGTGATCTGTACGAAGGTCGACGAAGAGTGGCGCATCGGACGCCTGTCCGGCATCCGCGGCGTGCCACCCGTGTTTGCCACCGACGACGTCTACACCAGCGAACAGGATATCCAGCACGCCATCTTCCTGATGCGTCTCGACGAGATGTCTGAGACCGACGGCATGCCCGAGCACTACACGGAGGGCTACAAACGCAGAGACGACAACTGGCCCGTGACCTGATACGCGCGACGCATTCCATCCCTTGTGCGCTGCCGGCGCACCCAATCCCGACGACCGCCGCGTCATAGCGCGGCTTGATGGCAGGAGCCATTTCCCATGTGTGCAATGCGACTCACCGGCTACGCAGACAGGTTCAGCGTTCATCCCGGCGACACGATCCGGTTCTACGTCAACTGCGACGGCCCTAGGCAATATCACGCGTCGATCGTGCAGATGATCAACGGCGATACCAACCCGCGCGGCCCCGGCTTCATCGAAAAGCCGGTCGAAGCCGCTTGCGAAGCGACTTATGACGGCCGTCCGCAAGCGGTCTACGGCGGCTCGTACGGTTACGTCGAGGATGCGCCGCAATTGCGCGTGCAAAGCTTCACGCTGCAATGCTGGATCTGGCCGACCACGCCGCGCACCGACGCACGCTACTGGAAGCACGGCGTACAGGGGCTCGTCACGAAGTGGTCGGCAGGCAAAGGCTATGGCCTCTTCATCAACGCCGACGGATGCGCGGAGCTGCGGATCAACGACCGCACATTCATTACGGGCGTGCGCTTGCGCGATCACGCCTGGCACTTCCTCGCGGCAAGCTACGACGCGACAACGGGCGCCGTCACGCTGTATCACGAACCGCAGATCGTCTACGCACTGGACCCTGTCATCCCACCCGTAGAAGCGCAATACGCCGGCCCCGTCGAGAACGACGGCGCGCCGCTCGTGATTGCAGGCTACGTCAAGGGTTTGGAGCCAGGTCCACTCGGACGCTCGTCGCTGCCGCAGGGCGTGCTGATCGGCGGCCACTATAACGGCAAGATCGACAGTCCGCGCCTGTGCAATCGCGCGCTGTCGCGGTTCGAAATCGAAACAATGAAAGCGGGCGTGCAGCCCGGTCTCAGCGAGCGCCGCCACTCGGGACCGACGGGTCCACTATCCGAATGCATCGTCGCTGCCTGGGACTTCTCAGACGGTATCAATACACTCGTTTGCCGCGATCAGGGGCCGTACAGGTTCGACGCGCGGCTCGTCAATTGCCCCACACGTGCGATGACAGGTTACAACTGGGCAGGCCGCAACTTCGACTGGAAACACGCGCAAGACGAATACGGCGCGATTCACTTTCATGACGACGACCTCGACAACGCGCGATGGGATGTCAGCTTCGAATGGACCGTGCCCGATGACATCAAGAGCCGCTTCTACGCAGCCAGGCTGACCACCGCGGAAGGCGACGAAGACTACATCCCGTTCTGGGTCGTGCCGAAGCTCGGCGCAAAGAAATCGAAGATCGCGGTGATGGTGCCGACCATCAGCTACATGGCCTATGCGAACGAACACGTCGCATGCAATGCGGGCGGCGCGGAACTGTTCGTCTACCGCGTGCCCATCATGCAGCAGCAGAACATGTTCCTCGCGGAGCATCGCGAATACGGCGGCTCGATCTACGACACGCATACGGACGGCAGCGGCATCTGTCTGTCGTCACGGCTGCGCCCTATCCTCAGCATTCGCCCCAAGTACGATCACTTTCTCGCGCAGGCCCCGTGGCAATATCCCGCCGACCTGCATCTCATCTGCTGGCTCGAAACGCTCGGCTATGAGTACGACGTGTTCACCGATGAAGACCTCACGTACGACGGCCTCGCGCGCCTCGAAGACTACAACGTCATCATCACGGGCTCACATCCGGAGCACAATTCGGGCGCGCAGCTCGACGCGCTGCACGACTACACGCAGCGCGGCGGACGCATCATGTACATGGGCGCCGATGGCTGGTACTGGGTTCATTCGTACCATCCCGCATACGACGAAGTGGGCCGTGGCGTCGTCACCGAAATGCGGCGCTGCGAGTCCGGCATCCGCACGTGGCGTGCCGATCCGGGCGAGTACTATCACCAGGGAACGGGTGAGCTCGGCGGAATGTGGCGCTTTCGCGGGCGCTATCTGCACTCGGTGGCGGGCACGGGCATGTCGTCGGAAGGCTTCGATATTTCCAGCTACTTCTCGCGTACGCCGGAAAGTCTTGACGAACGCGTCGCGTGGGCCTTCGAGGGCATTGACTATGACGAGAAACTCGGCAACTTCGGGCTGGTCGGCGGCGGCGCGGCAGGCCTCGAACTCGATATCGTCGACACCATGCTGGGCTCGCCACCGCACATCCTGACTGTGGCGACGTCGGCCGGGCGGCATACGGAAGCATATCTGCTCGTGATGGAAGACTTCGGCTTCAACCAGCAGGGTCTCGACGGCACCGTGCATCCGCGTGTGCGCGCCGACATCACGTTCCATGAGACGCCGAACGGCGGCGGATGTTTCGCGTTCAGTTCGATCGCGTATTGCGGTTCGCTGCCGTGGAATAACTGCGACAACAACATTTCGCGTCTCACGAAGAACGTGCTCGATCGCTTCGCGGCCGACGGCCCACTGCCTGCGGCACCGTCGAGTGCGGTCAAGTATCGCGGACGCGCGGACTACGAGTCGCCAGCCGTCGTCACCACGGCCTGACGCATGGGAGCCCGCGCGATGAATGCCATCGTCGAAAGTCCTGTCGTGCGTGCGGCGCCCGCTTTCGCACTCGGTGCCGACGCTTACCGCACGCTCGCGTTCGCGAAAACGGAAGACGACGTGCTGTGGACGCGCGAATGGATCTGCATCGGCGCGATCGACGACGTTCGTCGCGAGGGCGATCTGCTGCCTTTCACGGCAGGCGATCACGCGGTGCACGTTCAGTCGACGCCGGGCGGCCGCCTGGTGGGCCGCTTCAATCTCGCGCAGCATGGTGGCTGTCGCGCCGTGCCGCTGCAATGCAGACAGGGGGCGAAGACGTCGTGCTCGTTCACGTCGTGCGGCTACAGCCGCGATAGCATGCCGCTACACGCGGCGGAACGGGGCGCGCCGACTGCCGACATGTACCAGTATCTCGGGCTGCGTCCCGAAAGGCTGCTCGGCGTGCGGGTCGCCCGAGACGGTGCGCTGATCTTCGTTCATCTCGATCCCGCAGGCGCAGCGTTCGTGTCCACCCACGATGACGCGCCGCAAGGTGCACGGCGCGAACATGCATGGCTCGAACTTGACGTGAACTGGAAGCATGCTGGCCAGCGCATGGCGGCGGGCGTGCGGCACGGCGAAGCGACCGACACGCGCGCCGTGTTCGAAAGCCGCGACGCAATCGGTCAGGCAACGCAGACATTGACGGCCGCGTGGCGCTATCCGAATCTGCTCGACCTACGTGTGCAAGGAAGCCGCTGCATGGTCGTGCTTCAACCCACTGCGCTGCAACGCGTGCTCTGCCGGATCAGCACGTATGGCGCGCATTCGCTCGCGAATTGGCAAGCGCTGCTGCAACGTCGCGCCGCGCTGGCCGACCTCCACTTCGACGCCGCGCAATGGTTCGAAGCGACGCTCGCTGCGCGCATCGCACGTATCGCGGGCTCTCACTCACAGACACCATGAACAACGATATCGATCAAGCCGTCGACTTTTATTCGCAAGGTCATTTCGATGCTGCGTTTCAGGCGTTCGGCGTGCTCGCGCAGGCCGGCCATGCGGATGCGCAGGCGTGGCTCGCGGCGCTCTATGCAAACGGCGAAGGCATCGACGCCGATCTGTCATGCGCGTTGCGATGGTATGAAAAAGCGGCGCGGCAAGGGCACGTGCAGGCGCAGGCGAACCTGGGTGCGATGCTGATGTCGTCGCCCGGCGTTGCGCGCGACGAGGCACAAGGCGTGCACTGGATTCGATGTGCGGCGGAAAACGGCGATCCTTTTGCGCAGGCCAACCTCGCGAGCCTGTATGCGAAAGGCCGCTGTATCGCGCAGGACGAAGCGGCCGCCGTGCACTGGTTCCGGCGCGCGGCGGAACAGGGACACTATCCGTCGCAGGCGCGGCTCGGCTTCTGTTATGCGACCGCACGCGGCGTCGAGCGCGACCGCGTGCAGGCGTTCGTCTGGCTGTCGTTGGCCGCGCAGCACGGCGTCGGCAATGCGCTGAACGCGCTGGAAAAGGTGCTTGGCGACATGTCGGCCGAAGAAAAACGCGCCGGCTCGAGTCTGTTCGAGCAGTGGCGCTCGCGTGCTTCCCCTGTTGCCGCCTGAACGATTGCGCTCCTTCAATGGAAAGAGAATCTGATGAATTACAGCGTGCAACAGATCAAGTTCGAATGCTTCAGTTACATCAAGGAATTCGGCGCGCGCATGGACGAGTGGGTGATCGGCGCGACGAGCGATCCCGACCGTGCGCTGTTCGATGCGTGCGCGCTCGACCGCCGCGACGACATCTGGATGTGGAAGCCCGCTCAATCCGCCGCCGCAGCGGCAACGGTTATCGATTTCATGACGTCGCGCTATCGCCTCGCACGTGCACCTTTGCCAACGCACGATCCGGCCGCGCGCTTCGTGATTCTTTACCGCAAGCGGCCTATTGGCTGAACGCGAGCACGCGGCGTAGCGCATCCGCCGCGCCGCCGTCACCACTGACGAGTGCGACGCGCGTGCGCCCGAACATCGCCTCGGCCACGTCGATCGACGCGGCATCGAGCGACAGGCACGCGCAATCGATGCGCTGTGCCGCAAGTTCACGCAGCGCGCAGCGCATGTCTTCGCGCAAATAGCGCGGATCGAAGCTGTCGATATCGAACGGCTCGCCGTCCGACACGACGATGGCCGTGGCGTGCGTATTGCCCTGCAATTCCGGGGCAACTTGCGCCGCGAGATGGCGCAGCGCGGCGCCGAAGCGCGTCGATAATCCGGGGCGCGCGGCACGCAGCGCTGTTTCCACCGCTTCGTTCCATGGCTCGTCGAATGCCTTGAAGACGTGAAAGCGCACGCGTCGGCGCCCATCGGAATGGAAGCCGTACATCGCGAACGGCCACGCGTCGGCTGTCAGCGCGCGGCCGAGCAGGCGCCCGAGTGCAAGCGCGCGATTCATCTTGCCGCTGAAACCCGACGACGCCGACAGATCCAGCAGCACCGCAACAGGATGCGCACGCCGACGCCAATGCGTGACGAAAAATGCATTGATATCCGGCGTCAAACCGCGACGTGTTTCGATGCGCGCGGCGATGCACGCGTCGAGGTCGATCGCGTCGCCCTCGTAGGCGCGCGTCGCTTCGGCGGGCATGCGTTGCCGCGCGGCGCGTAACGATGCCCGCACCCGCTGTTCCTGCACGACGTTCGCATGCGACATGGCGGCGGCGGCATCGCTGGCTACTGCACGCAGCGTTTCGACGCGGCAAAAGTCGTTGCGATAGCGGCGTATCACGTAGTCCCATTCGCGGTAGTGCGTGACTGAAATCGCCAGCGCACCCGCTTCCGCCGGGTCCGGCTCGCCCATGTCCGCCTGTCCGGCGGACACACTGCGTGCGTCGTTTGCGTCGCCGGGTGCGGGCGCAACAGGTGTGGGTTCGGCGATCCAGAGGAACACGTTGTCGTCGCGATAGGCCGCCGCCTGCGCGTAGGTTTTGGCGTTGAACTGCACGCGCATCTGTCCCAGATCGTTGCCAAGCAGATTGCCGATGTGTCGCGACATCGACGCATCCGCACCGCCGTTCCGCTCAAACGCCTCTTCGAAAAGACGTCGCCCTTTCTTCACCCAGCCGTCAGTGTCGGCGTAGTCCGGATCGAACAGCGCGCGCGCGAGGCGTGCAATTAGCGCGCTCGCGGTACGCGCGGTCTGCGCGTCCGTCGTATGGAACGGCCGCCACCAGCGGCGCAAGCCAGGGTAGCGCTGCATCGCGAGACGCTCCACGCGTGCGTCTTCGATCGTGCCGACCAGCGCGATCTGCAACGGCGTGAGCCTGCCGCGCTCGAACGGTTGCGTGGACCACGTCAGATGTGCGGCCGCGTGCGCCGCGCAGGCGAGATAGAAGCGCGAAGCGTCGCCCGATATATCCGCGCCCGACCCATCCGGAAACATCAACACGCGCCCCGTAACGGCCGTACGCGCGGCAGACCGCGCAGCGCCATCCGATACCGCGAGTGGCAACAGCTTCGGCGTCACGTGCCATCCGACCTCCAGATACAGCGCGACGGCTCGCGCAGCGGCATCGAACGCGCGCGCGGCCGTCATGCGTCAGGCGAACATGCTGTCGACGACAGCCGTGAACGCGGTGCACAGGTCCGCATCGTCCGAAAGCGGCTGGACGATTGCGATGCGGCACGCGGTACGCGCGTCCATGCCGCCCGCGATCAGCGTTGCTGCGTAGATCAGAAGACGCGTCGACGCGCCTTCCTGCAACGTGGCGGCGGCAAGCGTCCGGGTGCGTTCGCCGAGTTCCACGAGCTGGCGCGCGAGCGCCGCGTCGGCACCCGATTCATGCGCGACGATCTCCGCTTCCGCGCGCGCATCGGGCCAGCCCATCTCGAGCGCGACAAAGCGCTGTCGCGTTGACGTCTTCAGATCCTTCGAGCGATGCTGATACTGCGGATTGAACGACACGACCAGCACGAAATCGGGATGCGCGGCGACCAGTTCGTTGCGCTTGTCGATTGGCAGGAAACGGCGCGCGTCCGTCAATGGATGAATCGCGACGGTCGTGTCGTTGCGCGCCTCGACCACTTCGTCCAGGTAACAGATCGCGCCATGCCGCACGGCCAGCGTCAGCGGGCCGTCCTGCCAATAGGTGCCGTTGCCGTCGAGCAGATAGCGGCCGACCAGATCGCCCGCCGTCATGTCTTCGTGGCACGCGATCGTCACGAGGGGACGCCCAAGCGTCCATGCCATGTGTTCGACGAGGCGCGTCTTGCCGCATCCCGTCGGCCCTTTCAGCATGATCGGCAGACGCGCACGATACGCCGCCGCGAAGCACTCGGCCTCGTCGCTGGCGGGGCGATACCACGGAGCGTGGGCAAGACGCCAGGCGTCGATGGGCGACGCGTTATCCATCGCGTGTGGCCTCGTCATGCGCTTTCCTTGTCACGTGCAATGTGGGGAATGGGCGAGGCCGGAGCGCTGCCCTTCGACGCAAAGGCATCGCCCGTATGCGCGCACAACGCGTCCACGGCCTGTTTCATCGCGACGCGCAGCGTGTGACCGTCCACGGCGAGTACACGCATGAACACGCCACAGCCGTTCGGCAACAAACTCGCGCCCGCATAACACGTCTGCTGCGCGACGCGTTGGAGCGCATGCAACGCCGCTGCGCGCTCGTCTGCATCCAGCGTAAGCACCATGAGTCCGCCGTGCACCGCGAACGGCCCGCGCACGCCGCCGAGCGGCCGCTGCGCCGCCCCCCGCGAGCCGGAAGCTGTCGCGCGCGAGCAGCCGCCCAGCCGGGCTGCGCACGTCAATCGATGCATCGAGGGCGCCGAATGGTTGCTGGCCGCCGGAAGGATCGTGGCTCATGTAGCTGTCCATCAGCAGCATGCGTGCGCCCGGGTGCAATACCGCGTCGATGTGACTGACAAGCCGTGCGCCCGGAAACAGGATGGACGGCTGCGGCAGCCAGTCGAGCCGCGCACCCGGCAGCGCCTCGATTCGAACGCGTGCACGCGCCATGCCGTGGGTCATCGAATGCACGATCGTCGCCGCGGCCGTTTCGACGCGCGCAGTTGCGCCGTACGTCGCAACGACATGCTGGGCTACTTCGTCGTGCTCGAACAGCCCGCCCGATGTCGATTGCACGATCACGCGCGCGCCCGCTGGCGCATCGAGCAGACGCCCGACGTGAAACGGATAGCCGGCCCGCTGCCGCGACAGGTACACGTTCCCGCGCGGCCCGCGCGCGAAACATAGGTCGAGTTGCGGCACGCTCGCGTCGGCGGGCGATGCCGGCGGCAACGGGTCACTGCGCATCGAACAGCACGTCGGTCATGATCGCATCGACGACGGCATCGACGCCGTCGCCTGTTGCGCAGTTCGTCAATGAGACAGCGCGACCGTTGCGAACGTCATGCGCCTCGCGCACCATCCGGTCGAGATTCACGCCGACATAAGGCGCGAGATCGAACTTGTTGATCACGAGCAGATCGCACGACAGCACGCCGAGCCCGCGTTTGCGCGGGATGTCGTCGCCTGCCGCCACGTCGATCACGAAGATCCAGTAGTCGACCAGATCCAGCGAAAACGACGACGCGAGATTATCGCCGCCCGACTCGATCAGCACCAGTTGCAGGCCATCGATCTGCGCGTCGAGTTCGTCGGCCGCCTGAAGATTCAGCGTGGGGTCTTCACGGATCGCCGTGTGCGGGCATGCGCCCGTTTCGACGGCGAGCACGCGCGCGGGATCGATCAGGCCGCTGCGCCGCACGCGTTCGGCGTCCTCGCGCGTGACGAGGTCGTTCGTGATGACGGCAAGTTCGATGCCGCGCGCGGCAAAGCGTGGAATCAGCTGTTCGAGCAGGCGCGTCTTGCCGGAACCGACCGGCCCGCCGATGCCGACGCGCGCAGCGCGTGGCAACGCCGTGGCTTGTGCGTCTGAGAAGTCGGGAAACGTCGTGAGAGCGTGCATGGCGAATGTCATCTGTTCAGTGGTTAGCGGGCGAGCGGTGTGTGAATCAGCGCATCATGTAGCGCCGCGACAGCGGCACCTCGCGCGCCGGATCGCAACGCAGCACCTGGCCGTCGACGAACACTTCAAACGTCTGTGGGTTCACCGTGATATTCGGGCACGCGTCGTTGTGCAGCATGTCGCGCTTGCTCAGGTTGCGGGTGCCGTGCGCACCCACCAGTTGCCGCGCGAGGCCGAGCCGCTGCGCCGCTCCCGAGTCGATCGCGAGCTGGTTTACGAAGTTCACCGACAACGCCGCCGGCGCGCGCCCGAACGCGCCCCATTGCGGACGCATCGCGAGCGGCTCGCAGGTCATCAGCGACGCGGCGGAATCGCCCATCGCGCCCCACGCGATGAAGCCGCCCTTGATGATCACTTCCGGCTTGATGCCGAAAAACGCGGGACGCCACAGCACGATATCGGCGAGCTTGCCGTCTTCGAGCGAGCCGATCGTATCGGCGATGCCAAACGTGCGCGCCGCGTTGATGGTGTACTTCGCGAGGTAGCGCTTGATGCGCTCGTTGTCGCCGCGCGCCGTGCGTTCGGTGTCGAGCCGTCCGCGCTGGTCCTTCATCTTCGACGCCAACTGCCACGTGCGGCAGATCACTTCGTTGATGCGACCCATGCCCTGGCTATCGGAGCCGAGCATCGAGATCGCGCCCAGATCGTGCAGGATGTCTTCCGCTGCGATCGTCTGCGCGCGCACGCGCGATTCCGCGAACGCGACGTCTTCAGGCACGCCGGGATTCAGGTGATGGCACACCATGATCATGTCGAGATGCTCGTCGAACGTATTCACGGTGTACGGGTTGGTCGGATTCGTCGACGACGGCAGACAGTTCAACCGCCCCGCCACGGCGATGATATCGGGCGCGTGGCCGCCGCCCGCGCCTTCCGTGTGATACATGTGGATCGTGCGGTCCTTCATCGCCGCGACCGTGTCTTCCAGGAAGCCCGATTCGTTGAGCGTGTCGGTATGCAGTTGCACCTGGAAGTCGTATCGATCGGCGACGCTCAGGCATGTATCGATCACGGCGGGCATCGCGCCCCAGTCCTCGTGGATCTTCAACCCGAGACAGCCGCCGCGCAGCTGGTCGATCAGCGAGTTCGGCTTGCTCGAATTGCCGCGGCCGAGAAAACCGAAGTTCAGCGGCCACTGTTCCGATGCCTGCATCATGCGGCCGACGTTCCACGCGCCGCCGCAGTCGATGCCGACCGTGATCGGCCCCAGCGATCCGCCAATCAGCGTCGTCAGACCCGACGCAAGCGCGTGTTCGCATAGCTGCGCCGAATCGAAATGCACATGCACGTCGATGCCGCCGGGTGTCGCGATCAACCCTTCGGCATCTCTCACCGTGGTTGCCACGCCGCACACCAGCTTCGGATGTACGCCGTCCATCACTTGCGGATTGCCCGCCTTGCCGATTGCGACGATGCGCCCGTCCTTGATGCCAATATCGCCCTTCACGACACCCAGGACGGGATCGATCACTGTCGCATTGCACAGCAGCATGTCGGGCGCGCCGTCCGCGCTGTCGTGGCCCGCCTTCAGGCCCATGCCGTCGCGCAACGTCTTGCCGCCGCCATGCAGGCATTCTTCGCCCGGCACCGCGTAGTCGTGCTCGATCTCCGCGAACAGCGACGTGTCGCCCAGCCGGATGGCGTCGCCGGTGGTCGGCCCGAACATCTCCGCATAAGCCTTGCGTGTCATCGTGACCATTCACGCTCCCTGAAAACCGCGCGCAACGGCGCGCGCGATGGCTGCTTCACATCGCCCCGGCTCGTCTAGCGCGCCGTCTGTCAGCCCGTTGAGGCCGTAGACTTCGCGGCTGCCCGCGATGGCCACCAACGTCACTTCCTTGCTGTCGCCGGGCTCGAAGCGCACGGCCGTACCGGCCGGAATGTCGAGCCGCATGCCCCACGCCGCCGCGCGATCGAAGCGCAACGCGCGGTTGACTTCGAAGAAATGAAAATGGCTGCCGATCTGGATCGGCCGGTCGCCCGTATTCATCGCGCTCACGACGACTTTCGCGCGGCCCGCGTTCAGTTCGATGTCACCGGGCGCAGCGGCAAGTTCGCCGGGCACCACGGAATCGTCGGGACGCGGCGCGGTGCCGGGGCGGATGGGCTGATGCACCGTCACCAGCTTGGTGCCGTCGGGGAACGAGCCTTCCACCTGAAGCACGGGCAGCAGTTCCGCGACGCCTGGCAGCACGTCGTCTTCAGTCAGCAGCGTTGAGCCCCATGCGATCAGATCCGCGACGCTGCGCCCTTCTCGCGCGCCTTCGAGAATGTCGTCGGCGATGATCGCGACGGCTTCGGGATGATTCAGTTTCAGCCCTTTGCTGCGGTGGCGCCGCGCGAGTTCGGCGGCGGTGTAGAGCGTCAGGCGTTCGTATTCGGTTGGGGTCAGAAGCATTCGCGCATCCGTGCAGTCAGTTGGCGAAGAGCCGCGCGTCGTGACCTTGCGCGCGCATCGCGGCAATGTCGGCGGCAAACGTGTTGGACCAAAGCGCATCGAGCGGCGGCGCTGGCGCATCGAGCACGGCGGCAAGGCGCGTGCGCAGGCCGCTCAGCACGCGCTGCGCGTCAAGGTGACCGACGATGCCGAGCCGCACCGCCGAACTCACGGCACCTGTGCAGGCCGCGTGTGCGGAGACCGCGCGCGCGTGATCCTCGGCCATACCGAGGCTACGCCAGATCGCGCCCTGCACGGCGGGCAAATGCCCCGGCGTGCTACCCGCCCGTATCGCCGCGCGGATTCGCGCGGCGAGCGGCACACCGAGCCGCGCGTGCACATCGGCGAGCGTGCGGCCGAGTCGGCGGGCGCCGTCGCGCATCGGTGCGGCGAGCGTCACCGCTTCGGCCATCGCGTCGACTTCGCACCACGCATCGAACGATTCGGCGCGCCACGCGGCACACACGATGCCCTGATCGAGCGATGCCCAGCGCTCCAGCGCCTGCGCGTCGACGAACACCGCAAGCGAGTCCGCGTCCATCACGTACCCGGCTTGTTGCAACGCTTCGAGGCCCCACGAAAAAGCCATCGCACCACCCGGGAAAAAGCTGTCGGCCTGTTGCAGGCTGGCGAGCCATCCTGTCGCGTCAGTCATGAGCGTGAACGTGATCATGACGACGATCGTGCGCGGCATGATGCGCGCGATGTGCGCCGTTAGCGTCCGGCACCTCGACCTCGCGGATACGGCCCGACGCCAGCAACGGCACGAGCCGCGCACGGTAATCGTCGATGCGGCCGTTGACGGCGATGTGCAGCACCGTGCCTTCGAAGCGCACGGCCCAATGCATGTTGCCTGCGAAATAGCCGAGTTCGAGCGCCGCCGCGGCGTCGCGTGCCGCCATGCACAGCCACTGCGTGCGCGCCGTGCGCACGACCAGCGCTGTATCGCCGTCGAGTTGCAGGACAGCGCCGTCGAAGAGCTGCGCCTGACGGTCGAGTGCAATCCCGCATGCAACGCCCGCATCGCTGCTCACGCGCAGCCGGCGGCGGCGGATGTCGTCGCCGCTCAGCGTGATCGTATCGACCGTGCCGCGATGCTCGAGCACATGCAGCCGCTCGGCGATCCGCGGCTCCGACGCACTGCCGATGATCGACGTGTAAGTGATCATCGGCGTTCACCGATGCGCGAGATCGGCGGCATTCGGAATGCCCGGAATCGGGCATTCCTCGGTGCCGGGCGTACTGCGCGTCAGCGCTTCGACCATCTTGCGCGTGCCTTCGGGATCGGTCACCCACCTCGCGTAAAAGTCGAACGGACATTCGGCGACACCGTTCGCGTCTTCGCGCGAGTTGATCTTGCCCGTGTAGCCACGATGCAGCAGCTTGTATAGATGGTTTTCTGACTGCATATTCTTGCGCGCGTCGCGAATCAGGCTCTTCGACAGCGCCGCATACTGGACACCCATTTCCTCGGTGCCGCATTCGCCGAGCGTGCGGCCGTCGAAGCCGACCAGCGCCGAATGTCCGAAGTACGAGTAGACGCCGTCGAAACCCGCTGCATTCGCAACCGCGACATAGACGTTGTTGACCCACGCCATCGACTTCGCCATGTTGATCTGCTGCTCTTTGGCCGGGTACATGTAGCCCTGACAGCGCACGATGAGTTCGGCGCCCTTCATCGCGCAATCGCGCCAGATTTCCGGATAGTTGCCGTCGTCGCAGATGATGAGGCTGACCTTCAAACCCTTCGGCCCTTCCGACACATAGGTGCAGTTGCCCGGATACCAGCCTTCGATCGGCACCCATGGCATGATCTTGCGGTACTTTTGCACGATCTCGCCCTTGTCGTTCATCAGGATCAGCGTGTTGTACGGCGCCTTGTTCGGGTGCTCTTCGTGTTGCTCGCCCGTCAGTGAAAACACGCCCCACACTTTCGCGCTGCGGCAGGCCTCGGCGAAAATCTCCGTCTCTTCGCCGGGAACCGCCGACGCCGTGTCGTACATCTCCTGCTGGTCGTACATGATGCCGTGCGTGCTGTACTCCGGAAACACGATCAGATCGAGGCCAGGTAGCCCTGTTTTGATGCCCTTGATCATCTCGCCGATGTTGCGTGCGTTCGCGAGCACTTCGGCACGCGTATGCAGACGCGGCATCTTGTAGTTCACGACGGCAACGCCGACCGTATCGAGACTGCTCGAAATGTCACCATGCTGCATGCTTATCTCCTCACTGGATTCGAGGGCGGATGGCCCGTGCGCCGGCGGCGCTGCTAAAGCGGCTTCAGATAGTCAGGTAACGCGTGATGCGCTCGGCGTCGACGTTCGCGCGCGTGTCGCTGTGCACGAAGCGGCCTTTCTCAATGATCAGAAAGCGGTCGGCGATATCGAGCGTGAACGCCAGCACCTGCTCGGACACGATCAACGCGAAATCACGCTCTTTCTTCAGGCGATTAAGCGCACGCGCGATGTCCTTGATGATCGACGGCTGAATGCCTTCCGTCGGTTCATCGAGGATCAACACTTTCGGCTCCGACACGAGCGCGCGTGCAATCGCCAGCTGTTGCTGCTGGCCGCCCGACAGATTGCCGCCGCGCCTCGCGCGCATCTCGTGGAGAACCGGAAAGGCGTCGTAGATGTACTCGGGAATCACCGCGCGCCTGAAGCGGTCCATGCCCGACAGAATGTTTTCCTCGACGCTCAGATACGGAAAAATCATGCGCCCTTGCGGCACGAAACCGAAGCCTGCGGCGACGCGCTCGTAGCTCTTCGCTTTTACGAGTTCACGCCCGTTCAGTTCGATCCTGCCGCTGCGGGTCGGAATCATGCCGATCAACGATTTCATCAACGTCGTCTTGCCCATGCCGTTGCGGCCCATCACGGCAACCGTTTCGCCCGGCGACAGCTCGAAGCTGAGATCGTGCAGTACGTGGCTCTCGCCGTAGAACACATTCAGGTTGTCGATCTTCAGCATCGTCAATGCCCCAGATACACTTCGATCACGCGTGGGTCGTTCTGGACCACGTCCATTTTTCCTTCGGCCAGCGTCTTGCCCTGGTGCAGCACCGTCACCTTGTCGGCGACGGATTTGACAAATTCCATGTCGTGCTCGATGACGACGACTGAGCGGCCTTCCGCGATCGCCTTCAGCAATTCGCCCGTCAGTTCGCGCTCGCGCGCGCTCATGCCGGCGACAGGTTCGTCGAGCAGCAGCAGCTCCGGGTCTTGCATCAGCAGCATGCCGATTTCGAGCCATTGCTTCTGACCGTGCGACAGCAACGCGGCCTTCCGGTCGAGCTGCTCGCTCAAAAAGATCATCTGCGCAACGCGGTCGATTTCATCCATCACCTCCTTGCTGCGATGAAAGAACAGACTGCCGATCACATCGCGCTTGCGCGGGTACGAGATCTCCAGGTTCTCCGACACCGTGAGGTCTTCGTAGACCATCGGGTTCTGGAACTTGCGTCCCACACCCGCACGCGTGATCTGGTACTCGAGCATCTTTTCCAGGTACATGCCCTTGAACTCGATCGTTCCCGCGGTCGGCTTGGTCTTGCCGCAAATCATGTCGAGCAGCGTCGTCTTGCCCGCGCCGTTCGGGCCGATCACGACGTGCAGCTGTTTTTCTTCGACATAGAAGTTGAGGTTGTCGACGGCCTTGAAACCGTCGAACGACACAGTCAGGCCCTCGACGGCGAGGATCATCGGCGTCATTGCGTGGCCTCCTGTGCGCTCGCGCGGCGCGTGGGGCGCTGCTCGCGCAGCCAGTCGATGACGCCCGCGAGCCCTTTCGGCAACAGCATCGGCACGAAGATGAACAGCGCACCGATGAAATACACCCAGAAGCCCACGAAGTTCTCTGACAGATAGCTCTTCGCCGCGCCGATGATCACCGTGCCGTACACGGCACCGACCAGCGACAGGCGGCCGCCGACGGCAGCGTAGATCACCATTTCGATCGACGGCACGATGCCGCACACCGACGGCGAAGCAAAACCCACTTGCAGCGTGAACATCGCGCCGCCGATGGCCGAATACAACGCGGCCACCGCGAAGATGAAACCTTTGAACAACGCCGGGTCATAGCCCGAAAAGCGAATGCGGTCTTCGCGGTCGCGGATCGCGATCAGTACCTTGCCGAGACGACTGCGCAGAATGAAGCGGCCTGCCAGCACCGCGCACAGCAGCAGCACGGCCGTCACGTAATACATCACCAGCGTCGCCGTATTGCTCTGCACGCTGTAGCCCATGAACGTCGGCAGATTCGTGATGCCGTTCACGCCGCCCGTATAGCCTTGCTGGCCGATGATCACGATCGACATGATCGACGCCAGCGCCAGTGTGACGATGGAAAAGTAGACCCCGCCCACGCGCTTGCGAAAGTTCGCGTAACCGAGCACGAATGCAACGAGCGCAGGAAACACGATGATCATCGGCAGCGCGAACCACGCGTGCTCGAACGGCAACCACCACCATGGCAGTTTGTCGATGCTGTTCCAGGTCATGAAGTCTGGCACGGGTGTGCCGCCTCCGCCGAATACGGCCGCGGCGGGATCGTTCGCACTCGCCTCGAGCTTCATGTACATCGCCATCATGTAACTGCCGAGACCGAAGAAGATGCCCTGTCCCAAGCTCAAAATGCCGCCGTAGCCCCATGTGAGCACGAGCCCGACCGCACAGAACGCGAAGCTCAGATACTTCGCGAACAGCCCGAGCCGGAATGCGCCTGTCAGGGCGGGCACGGCGATCAGCAGCAACAACGCGAGAATCAGCACCGAATGACGTTCGACCAGCAGCCCGACGCGCGCGCCGGGCGCCGACGGCGCGGGCGCGTTGGCGCCGTTGCCATGCGCGGGAGAAAGGGGAAGGTTTTTCATGTTGCCGCGATGCCTCGTTGCAGGAAGTCCATATCGATTCCTTCGGATTAGATGACTCATCGTTCTGCCGCGCCCGTCATCCGGATGACGGCCATGCCCGAACTCGGACGAAAAAAAAAGCCCGAAGCCAGAGCGAGTCTGGCTATCGGGCTTGTGTGGCCGGTGTCGAACACGACGCCTTTGTCGTGCGAGACGAAATGCAATTTACAGTGCGCGGCTGTGCAGCCTCGCATCGATGACATTGAAACGCAAGAGCTATGCCATCCGTTCGAACACGCTAGCGCGCGGTTTTGCGCAACGAAGCGGGAGATTGCGCTCCCCATGCTGGCGATACCAAGCACAGTTATCGTGCAGCGTGCCTCCTTAGCGACCAGCCGGTGCTAGCAACGAACGTTCAGAAGTTCAGCGCTTCGTGCGCCTTGATGATGGTGTCCGATATGGCTTCAAGCGACTGCCGCTGTCCCATCGCCCGCGAGCGCAACAGATCGTGTGCTTCGGGCTCGGTCAGATTGCGCGTTTCCATCAGTATCGATTTCGCGCGCTGGATCTTGCGCTGATCCGCGAATTTTTCTGTGACTCTTTGCGCGTAGCGTTCGAGAGCGACGCGGCTCTTGTGCTGATGCAACGACACGGCGATCGCCGTCAATACGCCCGACGAACGAACAGGCGACGGTACCGCACAGTAAGCGTTCAGCTTGATGACGATTTCAATGAAGATCGGGTTCTCGTAGCTGACGACGGGAATGACAGGGTGCGCGGCCGGTCCTTCGAGCCACGGCAGAGCTTTCGAAATCGTTTCGGGCCTGATCGCCATGAAGACGACGCCGGTGCCTTCGGGTAACGCGTCGGGTGCGGGCCAGAAACGGCACACGCGGCTGCCGATGCGTCGAAGTTGCGCCAGCAACTCCTCTCCATCCTGATCGAGCGGATGCACCACGACCACATTCAGCGAGCGGATATCGCGGAGGCCTTGAGACGTGTTTGGCGAAGGATGGCGTTTCATCATTGCACCTCAGGACTGTCTGCAAGTGGCGCGAAGCGCCGACAACCGGTGGCGTCGGGCTCCCACAAATGGCAGATCGGCTACCGGGTCAAGAGGGTGTTCAAGCGTAAAGCGTGAACATGTCTGGAGACATACCCCGGCCCGTTCAGTTCGACGCGTTCCCAGCTGCCGTCGAACGTATGATGCGAGCCGGCCACGTTTCCCGCTTACGAAACTGTGCCGGTGCAAAAATGTGCATTGCCCGAGACCGTATTGCGAAATACTGCGAATTGAAAGCCGGTGCCCGTGTGATCAGCGCGTAGTATGCACACGACTTTATTCACGTGCAATCAATTCATCGCGATAAAAATTCGCTTTCTGACAAGGGCAATGCGCGTGCGTCGCGCACGTGCGCGTATCGACGCCTCTATCGCTGAACTCATGCACGGAATGAAGGCTGTTCGCGCGATTCTTCGGATTGCAATAGCGTTCGACGCGCACCAGTCAATCAGCCGGAAGCAATTCGACGACCGAGTTCGATAGCAAGAAATGGAGTGTGATGCAAATTCGGCGCCTCTAATTTACAGGCAGATCTGGGAACGAATCGTTCGCAGGCCTACATCCATCATGAGAATATTTCGCAAAGCCCTTACGCTTACCTGGATGAGGATTTCATGACCCGTGAAACTTACCTTCGGAATGGCGACTTCAATGCCTCATCGTGGAGCAGGGAATTTTTTCCTGAGGGGCTTTACGCTGCGATATGGAGACGACCTGCAGCGCAGTGTGGCGGTACGACAGAAATCTCCGGGCGATATCGACGCGACGCTGCATGGACTGAACAGGTCAGTCGACTCGACAATCTGTTTTCATATGGGCTGCGCGACGATCGAGCCGATCCCACGTGAACCGCCGGATCGTCATCTGGCGAACGTACCGCGCGCCGAGATGCCTGAAATGATGAGGCGCTTGGGACTGGACGCCGCCTTGGCGGCCGGCTTCGACAATTTCTGCCCTGACGCGTTTCGCAGGTAATCCACAAAGACCTTGCCGATGCGATTCCCGGGCCTGACACGGCCGAAAAACGTTGTGGGATGACCTTCGCAAGATGGCGCGCGAACGCGTGGCTGAAGCCCTTCACTTGCTGCCATGTATGGACCGGCGCAAGCGGCACAATGATGTGTACGCCCTTCGCTCGCCTAGTCTTGCAAAACGACTGCAGGTCGAGTTCGTCGAGCACGACCCGCGTAAGCGTTGCGGCCTAAACCATCACGCTCCAGTCGAGTTGCGGACGGGGATCGAGATTGAGAATGAAGCGATCAGGATGGTCAAGATCCGGCGCTGTCGCGTTCCACGCGTGGATTTCGATCGTGTTGAGTTGGGCGAGCTTCAACAGGGCTTCTCGCGAGTTCGCTACGAGCAGCGGCGCATGGCCGGGATGCATCGACTGCGGCAACTGCGTAACGGCTTTCAGGCGTTGCACCTCCGGAAATCAAGGATCTAATCGATGAGCCGATAACCCGGGTCGATGCCGGGTCGAAGCTCGTCAATGAAGCCGGAAGCACAATCACTGAAGTCGTCCACGCAGTGAAGCGCGCGGCAAAGGCTTCCAACATCACTTTAGGGAGGTTTTATCTTTCCGTCCTGGATCGTGGGTTATGGTCTAGCCAAGGTGCCATTGCGACCGAATTCAATCTTTCGTTCCCGCACGTGTCGAAGATGGTCGCCGCCGCGCGACTTCCAAAAGCACTACTAAAGCTATTCGAAGACTGAAAGGCATCCTTCCGCGCTCTCCATACGCTCCAGACCCTCACGCGTCCGCCTCAGCTCGGCGAAACCGAGGTCGTGCAGCGGGCTCGATGCATTCCCTCCGACGTCCTCTCTCGAAGACGTGTTTTCGGTGCTTACCACCGGAAAGCCGGTTAGACGCGCGGGAGTGCGCGTCAGCATTGTTCCTGGCGAAAAATACTTGCGCGTCGAGCTGCCGGACTTCACGCGAATCGCTCCTCGGATAGTGCAGCTAGAACAGACATCAACCTGTTTTTGAACACCGCCAACAGCAAGCATCGAATCGATGCTTCCAAGAAGAGGTAGCGCCGAAATCGAGAAGTTCGGCCCTCGCCTTGCTTTTTGCGCGAATCAGACAAATCGGCTTCTGCGGCATTCACCCCGGAACACTCGCAATCTTTGCACGCAACCACGATGTGTACGCGGTCCGTTCGAGTGCGTTCTTGAACGTCCCCGTTTCTGGCTGATACGTATTTCCCTTTCCGCCTCCCGCCATATACTCCTCGGCGAATTTCTGCTTCTCTGGCAGCGTCAGCGATTTGATTTTCGCAGTCGTTTGGCGCGAACGCTCTTCGGCCGACGTATCCTTCTCGACCACCGTCGGGCGTGGTAAAGCCGGTTCGGTCTGTCCTTTGCCATTGCCTCCCACTTCGATCCGAGCAGCTTTCTCGAATACGGTCCTTGCATACCCTCCGGCGTTTCCGCGGATCTGCTTGCTCTTCGCCTTCTCTTCGACGTAAATCGCTGTCTGTAACGCTCGATCTGGTTCCTGCTGGATCCAACTTATAGCGAGTCTTTCTCCGACACCAAGGAGTGTGAGACGCCTGAATGCTTCGGATTCCCGAATAGCCTTTTGCTCTTCATCCTCCTCGTTGTCGTACATCGATTTCTGAGGATTGTCTTCGACCAGGAAGCGGATCTGGACGACACGTCTTGCCTCTCGCTTGTATTCGGGAGACACGAGGATATTTGACACCTGATTGATCTCTTTAACAGCCTTTTTGATCACTTCGGCCGAGAAATGCTTGAACTCATCGTACATGCTCGCATCTGCGCCAAGCAGGCGACGCCATGTTTCCACGGGAATCCAGCCCGTCGATCCCGTTCGTTTGAATCGGAGACAGTTCTCATAGAGGGCGAGCGCGTAGCCCCCACTAAACTGCCGCTGAACATTGATGTTAATCAGAGTGTAAATGTCAGGGTTCGCGAGCTTCCCCGCTAGCCAGTCGCTGTACTCGTACGAGCAAAGACCATTCTTGATACTGGCGTATGCAATAAGTGGTGACGCTTCCCAGTCTGTCTTGCCGCCGTCGTGCAGAAGATCGAACGAGATAGGTGTCGACATGACCTTCAGTAACGCACGCTTCAACGCATCGTAATTCTTGCTGTCGAAACCTAGCATCGTGCAAAGGATGCCCACGGGCAACGTATGGCGCTTCTTCGTGAGGAGATCGTCGAATGCGTTAAGTAGCAGGACGTTCACAATCTTGCGCTCGAGCAACGATAGTTCGCCGCTTACGTGAACTGTGGCAACGTGCTTCTTCAGTTCGCTAGGCGGAAGAGCAAGCGGCTTGATGTTGGGCATGCAGTCTCCATGAGGCTTCCGGGATTCTAGGAGCTAAAAGTCATGCTTGCAACTCATCTCGTACTGACTTTTCGCTTTTCCGACTCGATGTTCCCCATGAACCCTGACTTTTCGGGCCCGATTCCTGGCCTTTAAAAAGTCATGGTTTGTGGGGACGCTTTTTGATCCGCCGAAAGGTCGTGGTTTATGGGTAGATTTCGGCACGTGACGAGCGCAAAAGGTCATGGTTTGTGGGGAGCTTTGCCGGCATATCCGAACAGACGGTCAAAGTCAGGGTTTGTGGGGCGAAAGCGACGGCGAATGCGCAGCTGAAGCCGGATTCAGAACGCGCCGTGTGCGCCATCCGCCCTTGAGCGGCGGTATTCAAAGGTCAGGGTCTATGGGGAGGGCATCTTTTCCCCATAAACTGTGACCTCGCGTCCCATAGACTATGACCTTTGAAGTGCAATGGCGTCGGAAAACCAAATAGATCAATCCGTTACGGTCTTTGCTCGTGCGGACCCATAGACCCTGACTTAACCCATCAACCATGACCCATTGCCCCACGAAGGCTGACCCAACATTGGTCACTACCCCATAGACCCTGACCGATTGCCCCATAGAGTATGACCGGACATCTCCGTAAGCCTTACCAGGAAAGGATTCGGCGAACGTAAACGTTTTTAAAGTCTTTGTTTTTTAAAGAAACAACAAACAGTTGTTGTCCTCATGACAAGAGTGGTCCGGACATGCAGATCCCCAGATCCGCCAGCCGCAAATCTGCAAACCCTCCCGCATTGCTTTGCGACGATCTGATGTAATTTCTGGAAACACGCTGCGGGGCCCTACGGGCGGGCGCTCTCGGTAGTTGTAGACGATCACAAATCACTTGCGCTTCAGTTGATTAACAACTAAGCTTCCACGAAATTCAACATTAAGTGAAATTTTTTGCTCTACGTGTTGAATCACACATGTGACGGTGGTCGTTACATCGATAAGGGAGCGGTTGATGAACACAGCAGTCCGGCGCACTGAAAAGCCGCAGATGTCCATAAAGCTTAAGCATGCGCCCAAGCCTATGCCACTCGGAGCGATCAAGGCTATTGCAGAGAACGCCAGTGGCATGCTCGTGGATGTGCGCGAAAGCATGCTTGCCCCTCACCCTCGCAAAAATCCCCCCGTTTTCACGACAGCTCAGGTTGGCGACCTGTGCCGGATCGACAGGCAGCGAATGCATTACCTGTCACGAACCGAGTCTGACTTGCCCCAAGGCACGCTTCGTCATAGTCGCAGCAGGGAATTTACGCTTTCTGAGGCGCGAGTATGGATCGATCGAATCGCGCCATTTTCGAAACGTCCAACGGGAGTGCACGGAAAGAAGATAGCGATCGGTAACTTCAAGGGCGGAGTTAGTAAAACCACCACGGCCATGACGCTCGCGCAAGGACTTTCCCTGTTCGGTCGCAGGGTCCTACTTGTTGACCTTGATCCACAGGCTTCGCTTTCAGCACTTCATGGAATTCTGGCCGACAGCGAAGTCACCGATGAGCAAACTGTGCTTCCCTTGATCTATGGCGATGAGGAGGATCTTCAGTACGCCGTTCAGTCAACGTATTGGGACGGTGTGGACCTTATCCCTGCGAGCGCGGCATTGTTTGGCGCGGAGTTTTTTCTCCCCTTCAAGCAGTCGAAAGATTCATCGTTCCAGTTTTGGGATGTTTTAAATAAAGGGCTTGAGCCGCTGCTGAACGAATACGACGTCGTTATCATTGATACGCCCCCAGCCCTCTCCTATCTGACTATCAATGCTTTCATGGCTGCGGACGGACTTATCGTCCCCACGCCGCCGAGTGCGCTCGACTATGCGTCGTCGACCCAATTTTGGAATCTGTTTTCAGACCTTTCTGAGAGCATGCAACAGGTCGCGCCTGAACTCGTTAAGAGCTTCGACTTCATTCACGTTCTTTTGGCCAAAGTCGATCAGAGCCAGGCCGCAACCCCGATCGTTCGCGACTGGATCAATAAGACCTACGAAGGTCTCGTCCTTCCGATAGAAATTCCAACGACTGCTGTTACCCAGACGGCCGCCGCTGAATTTGGCACGGTGTACGACATCTCGCGTTACCAAGGAAGCTTAAAGACCTATCAACGTGCACGAGAGGCATACGATCGATTTGCGGAGATCGTCGATCAGCAGCTTGTTGCACTCTGGCTTGCAGATCAGGAGGCTGAATGAGCATCAAAGACCGTCTGGCAGCAAAGGCCGCCTCGATTGGAACATCGCCGCGCCCTCAAAAAAGTAACGAAGACGCGCCGGGCAGGCCTAAAACTGCCCCCGGCCAATTGATGGCGTCCCTTCCGCTGCTGGCCGAAAAGGAAAAAGAACTCCAAGCCGCAATTAAGCGCATCGAGGAGTTGGAGTCCGCTGGCAGCACATATTCGGAAGAAGTAGAGATTTCCACTCTCGTTGAGGTTCCTGGCCGTCGACGCATTTTGTCGCCGCAGGAATATGGCGAACTACGGGCGAATCTGGAAGCCAACCCTCTTGTTCACCCGATCGTTTATCGTCCTCTGGGCGACGGACGCAACGAAATCATTTCCGGGAACAACCGGGTAGCGATTTACCGCGATGATCTGGGCCGAACGAAAATCCGCGGCGTTCCCTTTATAGGAACGGACACTGAAGTCGAACTCGGTGCGGCGTTCTCGAATCTGCTTGCTCCTTCGCTCCCCGACTTTGAAAAGTACCGGCAGTTTCGACGCATCCAGGATAACTTAGGGCTCAGCCAGGCCGACATTATTCGAACTTCCGGTTTGGCGCAGAGTCACGTGGCCCGGATATTGTCGTTCGAAAATCTTCCTGCAGCTGCGAAGGAGCTTATTGCGTCGAAACCACACCGGCTTGGCGGTACGGCCGCTGCGAAGTTCGCTGCGCTGGCGCAACAAGGGCACGAACTCGAAGTTACGCAGGCGATTCGCACGCTTATCGATTCGGAAGCGATGACACAGGAGCGAGCCTTGAGCTTGGCTACACCTGTGCGTACGAAAGCGCCCCAGCTGGTTGCGACTACGATCACGCTCGGGAAGAGAAAGTTCTGCGACGTTTCGGTCCGCAGCGGTGTGGTCGGACTGCGTTTCGCTGGGAAGGACAGCGACGTCAAGGCAGCACAGTGGGGCGAAAAGATCGCGAAGTTTATCCGAGCAGAGCTCGAAGCAGAGGATACACAGTCATCCAATTTGGATGTTGAATAAAATCAAGTACTTGGCAATTTTGCAAACCGTTTGGTTGAATTCATCCAATTTGGAAGTTCATAAAAATCAAGCGCTTGGAAACACATAAGAGCAGGGCGAGGACGCGAGGCTTGGTTACTCGCTCGCGTTGAAACCCAAGCTTGCCGGCCGACCATCTGGTCAGCCGGGCCGTTTCTTTGTGCGCCAAGCATGGGCGTACTCCTGCGAGTGCAAGCCACGCGAAGTGGGAATCGCGAGTCGATGGGCAGGAACTGCATACAAGGCGCTGCCGGGCAGGGCGAGCTGGCAAAGAATCGCGAAGCTCTCGTGACTATGGTAGAGCGGCGTAAATGCTGCCGTTGTGTGATGGAGACGTGCGTTCTTACCGGGGCCATCCCTCGCCTCGTGACTGAGACGGGTAACGGCGTCGCGCCGGAGCGAGGAGTCAGCGACGACTAGCCACGCGCGCCTGCCTTCACTAGCAGAGTGGAAGTCACGCGTGAGCGGTTCTCGCATCGTTAAATCATTAGCCCACGCATATGCGCGAGACGCAACCGCAACGTCTGCAGGGACTTTGAGCGTGATCGAACTGATAGGCTCGGCCGCGAGCTCTTTCGCCCTATGTAGATCGAACGTGTACGTTTCGTCACGCCGCGTGGACAAGCGAGCGATAGCACTACTGCGAAGGCAGTAGGGGCGGTTGCGCTTGAGGATCACCGGGAAGAAGAGCGTAGAGGCGAGCGTGTTCGGCCGATTTCCTCGCCGTCCGATGGAAGACTTCCATCTTGCAGATAGCCCATGCCCCCGCTCCTCCAAGACGTAGAAGATTCGGGCCAGGCAACTTGTGCACAGAATTTTGAGTAGGCGCTCAACGAGGCGCGTCGCGCATTGAGTTTTTCCACGGGGGCCTAGTCCATCTGTGTTCGCGAACCGCTAGATTGCTAAAACTGAATTCTGCGAAACATTAGATTCCGCCGCCAACACTTTGCGACTGCAGGTATCAATCGAAAAGTCATGGTCTGTGGGCCAACCGCTGGCGGCGACGATAGCGGTCCCTCAACAGCCCGCGGCGCGGGGCTTTGCGCGTCACGCCGTCGGCTTAATAAATCGCGTAAGGTCATGGTCCATGGGGACGGCCACCCATCGGCGCGAATTGACACTTTAGTGTCAGAAAACTGATAGTTCTCGTGACGCCACCGCTACCAGCACGCCTGCCTGTCACTAACTATCAGTTTTCTCATATTTTGCGCACCCGACAGCGCACTTAGCGGAGACTATTCAGCGACGGGCGAGTGGAAGGAGCCCGACGACGTCGCGAGGCCGCGATCGGGAGTGGCGCTTCAGTCATCATTGACGTGTTGGTGTAACGTGTGGGGACGGGCTCATACACATGTTGGCCGCGCGGCAACGCACCGCCTCGGTGGTCTGCGGGCCGACCAGTTCGAACAGATCCAACACAAACACGTTGTGTGCCGACTAGGTGCGGCCCGGCCGTGCACCGGGACGAGCGACGATCGTCTGGCCGATTAGCGCCAACTCGGCGCGTGACAGGGAAGGGGGCTTGTTTTTTCCGGGCCGCGACGGCGGATGGGCGGCCGGCCGGACGGGGAATTTGTAACCGACATCCCGCAGGCAGTCGTAAATGGCGGCGACGATCATCTGGGTCCGGTCAACCGAGCCGTCCCACCCCGACCGAGAAAGGGCCGTCACTCGCTGGTGCCGCGATGCATCTCCGTTCGTGCGGATTGCTCACGACACGGGCGCCTCATGGAAGCGGTGCACCTGGCGAATTGGTCCAGCGTCCCGCCGGCAATCGTGCACTATCTGTCGTGCATAGAACAGGCGCTCCGCCTCCTATCCGGCACCGTGCAGGGCGGTCCGCGGAAGCCACGCCGGGCCGCTTTCGCGGCAAGCCGGCGCGCGACCACCTGGTCAACGAGAGGCCGGCGGAAAGTCGGGTCGGTCCAACGGTTTGCAGGGAGGGCGTCCGATATCCGGGGACGGCTGGCGCAGTCATAGCGGGTATAACGCTAGCTCAAACAGGCACACCAGCACCGCGAGCGTCGGGGCAGTGCGAATTCGTGTCGACAGAGTTGGCGTTGGCGCCAGACAACGCATAAAAGCTAAAACCAGCGGTACCGGAATGCTCCTCTCTATATCTCTCTATTATCGGGGCACCCGACAGGGTACCGCATAGCTTCAGCATCGGTCGTCCCGCTACGCTGTTTGACCTCCGGTTCTCACGATCGCCGTCAACGAAACGGTCGAACCGTCGATTCACTTCACGGCCGTAAAAGTATGGCGCGTCTGGCGAGCGAGTGGCCCTCAGTTGTCTTTGCCGACGTTCAAATAAAACGGGCACTCGCAGCCTACCAACTGTCGGACGCATGACGTCGACGCCGGCGCCAATCGATGTCCTTTAGGGGCAGATGTGGGCGAAGGCGGAGAAGAAGCTGCTCGACTTCCAGCATTAGGGCCGCAGTGTCAAACCGTCGGCGGGGCTACGAACTCGTGCGTGAAACATCCGGAAAGAAAGAATAGCGCCGATAAATCATTGATTTAGCGCATCTAATTCGAGTCGTTTGTCGGATGTTTCACGAAAATTTGCGGCCGCAGGCGTGTCAGCGCACCATCAATGCACTTGGAGAGCGGAATACACCCTCGTTCGCAAAAATGTAGTGATTGATACGTGATTTGTAAAAAGATCCTTCACGCGCGGTAGGGCGGAAGCGAAGTCGCCGCCGCCGGTTGTCATCCCCCACGCGAAGCTGTTATCACGGTGCGCGGCCGGTTACCAAGAATTGGTATAATGGGTGCAGAAACCAGGAGAGTCAATGATGGGCAAGAATACATCCGTTTCGCTCGGCGACCACTTCGCCGAATTTGTCGAAGATCGCGTGCGGGCCGGGCGCTACAACACGGTGAGCGACGTGGTTCGGGCCGGCCTGCGTTTGCTGGAGGAACAGGAAGCCAAACTCGATGCCTTGCGTGTCGAACTCGAGAAGGGGGAGCGCTCCGGCCCG
>NZ_JACFYJ010000093.1:0-33422 GCF_037126505.1 Paraburkholderia bengalensis | reverse complement strand
CCGGCGCGCCGCCCGCCGGGCTCGCGGCGCGCGGCTGCCCGCCTCGGCGCGGTTGTCAGGGATCACGCTGTACAATACGGCGCCCAGCGCGCCTCGCAGGCCGGCCTCACCGCCGCGCCGCTGACCATCGGTTGTTCGCTTCCCGTGTGATCCGCCGTCGTCAATGCGAGCGCGTCCGTGCCTGCTGTATCCGTGAACACGATCCGTCACCCACGAAGCGCTATACCTACGTCGAATGCCCATGACCGCTCCGCGCCCCACTCTGCCCGGCCAGAAACGCCGCATGCGCCCGCTGCCTTCCGTGATCTTCATGAGCCGCTGGCTGCAGGTGCCGCTGTATCTGGGGCTGATCATCGCGCAAGGCGTCTACGTCGTGCTGTTCGTGAAGGAAGTCTGGCACCTCGTGACCCACGCCATGACGCTCGACGAAACCAGCATCATGCTGGTCGTGCTCGGTCTGATCGATGTGGTGATGATCTCGAATCTGCTGATCATGGTGATCGTCGGCGGATATGAAACGTTCGTGTCGCGCCTCGGCCTGGAAGGTCATCCCGACGAGCCCGAATGGCTCGATCACGTCAACGCGGGCGTACTGAAGGTGAAGCTGTCGATGGCGCTGATCGGCATCTCGTCGATTCATCTGCTGAAGACCTTTATCGACCCGGACAAGCACACGCAGCAAGCTGTGATGTGGCAGGTGATCATCCACGTCACGTTCCTCGTGTCCGCGCTGGTGATGGCCCTCGTCGACCGGCTGACCACGCATACGCATCCCATGCACTTTCACGAGCCCGACACGCACAAGCCAGCGATGCCCGGTGCCAGCGCAACGATTTCCAACTCCCCTGAAGGCGCCTGACCGGCCGCGTCGATACGCGGCCGCGATAAAAACGCCATAGCCCCACTGAGCCTAGCCATGACCGTCATCAAACAGGAAGACCTGATCCAGAGTATTGCCGACTCGCTGCAATACATCAGCTACTACCATCCGCTCGATTACATCGAGGCGCTCGGCCGCGCGTACGAGCTCGAAGAGAGCCCGGCTGCGAAGGACGCCATCGCGCAGATTCTCACCAACAGCCGCATGTGCGCCGAAGGCAAGCGCCCGATCTGCCAGGACACGGGCATCGTGACGGTGTTCGTGAAGGTCGGCATGGACGTGCGGTGGGACGGCGCGACGATGTCCGTCACCGACATGATCAACGAAGGCGTGCGCCGCGGTTACCTGAACCCGGACAACGTGTTGCGCGCGTCGATCGTGAGCCCGCCCGAAGGCGCGCGCAAGAACACGAAGGACAACACGCCCGCCGTCATCCACTACGAGATCGTGCCGGGCGACAAGGTCGATGTTCAGGTCGCGGCCAAGGGCGGCGGCTCGGAGAACAAGTCGAAGTTCGCGATGCTGAACCCGTCGGACTCGATCGTCGACTGGGTGCTCAAGACCGTGCCGACGATGGGCGCGGGCTGGTGCCCGCCCGGCATGCTCGGCATCGGCATCGGCGGCACGGCTGAAAAAGCGATGGTGATGGCGAAGGAATCGCTGATGGACCCGATCGACATCCAGGACATCATCGCGCGCGGCCCGCAAGACTGGATCGAAGAACTGCGCGTCGAACTGCACGAGAAGGTCAACGCGCTCGGCATCGGCGCGCAGGGTCTGGGCGGTCTCGCCACCGTGCTCGACGTGAAGATCATGGCCGCGCCGACGCACGCAGCCTCGAAGCCGATCGCGATCATCCCGAACTGCGCGGCCACGCGCCACGCGCACTTCACGCTCGACGGCTCGGGCGTCGCGAAGCTCACGCCGCCGCCGCTCGACGCATGGCCGAAAGTCACGTGGCAGCCGAACACGGAAACCAGCAAGCGCGTCGACCTGAACACGCTGACGCCGGAAGAAGTGGCTTCGTGGACGCCGGGCCAGACGCTGCTGCTGTCGGGCAAGATGCTCACCGGCCGCGACGCCGCGCACAAGCGCATCGCCGACATGCTCGCGAAGGGCGAAAAGCTGCCCGTCGATTTCACGAATCGCGTGATCTACTACGTCGGCCCCGTCGACCCGGTGCGCGACGAAGCTGTCGGCCCGGCAGGCCCGACGACGGCTACGCGCATGGACAAGTTCACGGAAACGATGCTGGCGCAAACCGGCCTGATTTCGATGATCGGCAAGGCCGAGCGCGGCCCCGTCGCAATCGAGGCGATCAAGAAGCACAAGGCCGCGTACCTGATGGCCGTGGGCGGCGCAGCGTATCTGGTGTCCAAGGCGATTCGCAGCGCGAAGGTGCTCGCGTTCGAAGACCTCGGCATGGAAGCCATTTACGAATTCGACGTGCAGGACATGCCCGTGACGGTCGCCGTCGATTCGAACGGCACGTCCGTTCATCAGACGGGACCGAAGGAATGGCAGGCGAAGATCGGTAAGATTCCCGTCGCTACCGCTTAAGAATTTTCTTTGTTTCACCGAGGCCGGGACGTTATAGTCCCGGCTTTTTTATTGTTCACGCGAAATACAAATTTAATTGCGTTAATAATTCTCAACAACCATATCCGTCCTTGGCATTTCGCTTTCAGGCGTTTATTGTTGTTGAAAACTTGGCTCCGGAAGAGGAAAGATCATGCAAGGCGATAAAAAAGTCATCGAATATCTGAACGCCCAGTTGAAGAACGAACTGACCGCGATCAATCAGTATTTCCTGCACGCGCGGATGTACAAGCATTGGGGACTCGACAAGCTCGGCAAGCACGAGTACGACGAATCGATCGGTGAAATGAAGCACGCCGACATGCTGATCGAGCGTATCTTCATGCTCGACGGCCTGCCGAATCTGCAAGACCTGCACAAGCTGCTGATCGGTGAAGAAACAAAGGAAATCCTCGAATGCGATCTGAAGCTCGAGCAGATTTCGCAGGGCACGTGTAAAGAGGCGATCGCGTATTGCGAGTCGGTGCGCGATTTCATTTCGCGCGAAATCTTCACGACGATTCTCGAGACACGGAAGAACACATCGACTGGCTCGAAACGCAAATCGACCTGATCGACAAAGTCGGCATCCAGAACTACCAGCAATCGGCGATGGGCTCGCCGGAATAAAACCGTGTGCGCGCAGGAGCGCCCGCGCACTCCTGCTACACTTTCGCGGTTCGATCCGCGCAACGTTCCCGACGGGCGCTGCGCGGATTTTCTTATGTGGCTTCCGTTGAAACCATGAGCGCTTCGTTCCCCGTTTCAGATTCGTCCTCTTCGTTGCCGTCCGTTGCCGCGCTCGATCCGCGCGCGCCCGTCGGTATTTTCGATTCGGGCCTGGGCGGTTTGTCGGTGTTGCGCGCCGTGCGCGCGCAGTTGCCGGACGAGGCGCTCGTGTATGTCGCCGATTCGCTCTACGCGCCGTATGGCGAGCGCGACGACGACTTCATCGCCGACCGCACGCTCGCCATCGGCGAATGGCTGGTCGCGCAGGGCGCGAAGGCGCTCGTGGTCGCGTGCAACACCGCCACCGCGCAGTCCATCGCGCTCGTGCGCGAGAAATTGCCCATCCAGCTGATCGGCGTGGAGCCGGGCATCAAGCCGGCCGCGCAACAATCGAAGTCGCGCGTGGCGGGCGTGCTCGCCACCCGCGTGACGCTGCGCAGCGCCCGCTTCCAGGGCTTGCTGGAGCGTCACGGCAGCGATTGCCGTTTTCTGTGTCAGCCGGGACTTGGACTCGTGGAAGCCGTCGAGCGCTGCGATATCGGCTCGCCCGAGTTGCGCGCGCTGCTCGTCAGCTACCTCCAGCCGATGCTCGACGCGGGCGCCGACACGCTCGTGCTCGGCTGCACGCACTATCCATTTCTCGACGCGGCGATCCGCGACATCGTCGGCGACCGGCTGGCGCTGATCGATACGAGCGTCGCAATCGCCCGGCAGCTCGAGCGCGTGCTGGACCAGCAGGGATTGCGCTCGCCCGGCCGCCCCGCCGCGCCGCTGCCCCGCTTTTGCTCGACCAGCGACGGCGCACACCTGAAGCAACTCGCCGCGACCCTGCTGCATATCGATACCCCCGTCGAGCGCGTGCATATCCCGTCGCGCCGCACCGTCACGCCGGATTCGCACGCCGCCTGAAGGGCGCAAGCGGCGAGAGGCGTCTGCACCGCCCGACGGCCTCCCGCCATCAAATCGTTTCCATCGGCAGCGGCGAAACCCTTCTAACAGGCTGGTTTTGTTACAAAATTTTGCCTCGAAGGCTTGCCAAAGCGACCAAACAAAATGATAATAATTCGCATTAACGTTAGCTATCGCGAGCTGTCATGATTGTCTGCGTGTGCAAGTCTGTATCCGACCGGAAAATCCGTGCATCCATCGCCGAGGGCATCGACACGTTCGACGAACTCCAGTTCGAACTGGGCGTCGCGATGTGCTGCGGCAAGTGCGAAGAGTCCGTGCGGGATGTGATGGCGCAAAGCGGCGTCTGTGCAAGCCGCTGCGGCGTCGAGCAACACACGCAAGCGGTGCCGCTGACGTTCTTCGAGCGCAAGGCCGCCTGAAGCGAGGTTCTGCCGTTTTTGCCGCGTTTCGACGCAAGGTCGTAGAACGTCGTAGAACGTCGCCGAACGCGCGCCCGCATCGCGCGCTGCCGCATTATTTCCGCCGTCAGCAAGCCAGTCGGACACCAGCCAGCGACGCCATCCTTCCAGGAGTTTGCGATGGAATTGCTGATCGGGTTTCTGACCACCCTGTGTATCTCGCTGCTGATATTCCGAACATGACGCTGTTTTGCATGACGTGCTGCATCGACGGCGCGCCGCCACGCTGACATGCAGGCTACGCCCTCTCTTCCGCCCGGTTTCGCGCCGGAACCTTCCGCCCGGATCAACCCGCGTGTCGCCACGGTGACGGGGATCGTCATCGGTCTCCACATCGTCGCGCTTGCTATTGCGTTCACGGTGCGTGAAGTCGCGCCAGTGCGCATCGATTCGCAACGCACGATCACGGCCGAACTGCTTGCGCCGCCGGCGCCCGCCGCCGCGCCTGTCGCGATCGAATCGGCCCCGCCGCCGCCCAAGCCCGTTCCCGTGCAGAAGGTGAAGCCGAAGGTGCAACCGCACCCAGCGCCCAAGCCGACGCCAGCGCCGATGCCCGTCGCGCAAGCGCTTCGCAGCATGAGATCAGCGCGCCGCCGAACCGGCTCCGCCGCGCCGCCCGCGCCGCCCGCACCTGCAGCGCCCGCCGCGCCAGTGTCGAAACCGCTGATGTCGATCAGCGCGCCCAAGGACGCGTCGCATCTAAGCTGCAGCATCGTCGAACCGGGTTATCCGGCGATGTCGCGCCGGCGCGGCGAAACGGGCCGCGCCATCGTGCAGTTCGTGCTGAGTGCGTCGGGACGCATCGAAAACATCGAACTGAAAAAGAGCAGCGGCTACGATCGTCTCGACCAGGCGGCGCTCGACGCGATCCGCGCCAGTTCGTGCAAGCCCTATCTGGTGGATGGCGAAGCGGTCCGCGTGCCCGCCGTCCAGCCTTTCGACTTCAGCCTGAACAACTGACCGGTTGCGCAAGATTTCAAAGAAAAAGGAATTGCCATGCAGAACTACGGTATTGCCCACGTCTGGGCGCAAGGGGATTTCGTCACGCGAGGTATCGCAGTGGCGTTGTTGATCATGTCGGTGCTGTCGTGGAGCGTGATCCTGATCAAATCGTGGAACGTGGTGCGCCTGAACCGTCTGACGAAGAACGCGGAAAAGGCCTTCTGGCATTCGGACGACATCGCCGACGGCATGAAGAAACTCGGCAGCGATACGTCGTCGCCGGCCGAAAATCCGTTCCTCGCGCTCGCGATGTCAGGCCAGGAGGCCGCCGATCACCATCATCAGACGCAGCCGCATCTGCACGACCGCATGGACGTGTCGGACTGGGTCACGCGCTGCCTGAAGGACACGATGGACGAAAGCGTTGCGCGCATGCAGGCGGGCCTCGCGATTCTCGCGTCGATCGCCAGCACGGCGCCGTTCGTCGGCCTGTTCGGCACCGTGTGGGGCATCTATCACGCGCTGCTGACAATCGGCGCGACGGGTCAGTCGTCGATCGATCAGGTCGCCGGTCCTGTCGGCGAAGCGCTGATCATGACGGCGTTCGGCCTGTTCGTCGCGATTCCCGCGGTGCTCGGCTACAACGCATTGACGCGCGCCAACAAGGGCGTCGTCAGCAAGCTGAACCGCTTCGCGCACGGCCTGCACGCGTTCTTCGTGACGGGCGCGCGCCTGTCGTCGACGAAACGCGGCGACGGTCTTCGGCTCGCGACCCGCGTCAACTGAATAACGAGGCATAGCGATGGCAATGAGCCCTTTCGCCGGCGACGATGACGACGGCCTCATGAACGAAATCAACATGACGCCGCTCGTCGACGTCATGTTGGTTCTCCTGATCGTTTTCATGGTGACGATTCCCGTGATCCGCCATGCCGTGAAGATCGACCTGCCGCACGCGAGCAGCCAGAAGGAAGACACCAAGCCCGCGCAAGTGACGGTATCGATCGACGCCGACGGCAACGTGCTGTGGGACGATCAGAAGATTTCCGAAGAAGCGCTGCAGGCGAAGATCGCCGCTGCCGCCCAGAAGGAACCGCAGCCGGAATTGCATCTGAGCGCGGACCGCAAGGTCGCGTACGAGAAGGTGGCACAGGTGATGTCGGCGGCCCAGGCGGGCGGCCTGACCAAGATCGGTTTCGTGACGGAGCCGAAGGCGCATTGAGCGCATCAAACGCACCGCACGCACGAGACGCAGCGTTCGGCGTTCAGAGAGATGACCTGCTTTCTGCGGCTAGAAAGTAAAAGGCCTTCATCAAAGGATGAAGGCCTTTTTTTGTGCGCACTCGGCGCCTTCGGGCGGCGGGATCATTTGCCATTGCTTGTGCTCTGGATCTGATCACCGCATGCGACAGCCGTGGTCGACACGGACAGCGCGCTCAGCCCTATCAGGCCTGCTATCAAAGCGGCCGTGATTTTTCGCATAGGACGCTCCTTAGCGAAGGGATTTCAATATAAGCCCGTGAGCCTGCGCGTACAAGCCTGCGGCCATTGAAAGTATCCATCGCTGGCGGCGCTTAAATGGCAAAAGCGATATGCCCTCGCTGGCCATGCGCGTCGCCCTGCACGATGCGTCATACGACGGCGGGCGCTTTCAGCCGCAGCTGCTTCGCTTCGCGCTCGGGGCATTCCTGCTGGATATGTTTGCCCGTGTCGGGATCGAGCATCTCAACCAGATAGTCGACGAAAGTCCGCACGGCGGGCACCATGCCCTGCCGCGACAGAAACACGGCATAAAGCTGCGGCGTCGGCAGCGTCCAGCCCGGCATCACGGGCGACAGCCGCCCGCTGCGCAGCGCCGCGCCGTACATCATCTCCGGCAACGCAGCGATGCCGACGCCCGCGAGCGCCGCTTCGAGGATCATCATCAGATCGGCCGTCACGAGGCGCGGCTCGTGCTCGTGTGCGTGGCGCGTGCCGTCGGGCGCGATCAGGTTGTAGACGTGTCGGCCGTCGCCCGTCGGCGTATCGAGCGTCTCGAAGCCCTTCAGATCCGCGGGTTCGAGCGGCGGCGCATTCTGGCTGAGCAGGCTCGGCGCGCCGACCAGCATCTGCTGCGTGCGCCACAGCGGCCGTACGACGATGTTCGCGTTCTCGGGCGGCTCTGAGCGCACGCGCAGCGCGACGTCGATGGAGTCCTCGAACAGATCGACGACACGGTTCGTCACGCGCATCACGACACGCACTTCGGGATACCGGTGCATGAATTCCGGCACGATCTGCGACATGATGGTCTGCGAGATCGTCACGGGCACACTGACGCGCACCGTGCCGCGCGGCGACGCGCGCAGTTGCTGCACGACATTGACGGCCGCCTGCGCTTCGGAGAGCATCGCCTGACAGTGCTGGTAGAACAGCTGCCCCGCTTCCGTCAGCGCGAGCTTGCGCGTCGAGCGCTGCAAGAGGCGCACGCCGAGCGAAGCTTCCAGCTCCGTCAGCCGGCGCGACAGGCGCGACTTCGAAATGCCGAGCACGCGCTCGGCGGCGGAAAACCCGCCATGTTCGACGACCTGGGAGAAATACATCAGGTCGTTCAGGTTGTGCGAATCGATCTTCATGTCATCGTTTCACTGGTAGAACAATCCATTGCGACAGCTGGCCTGTTACGGCCAAAAACGGTCCATATAATAGCCTCATGTTTCAAAAATAATGCTATTCCCCATTTTTTGAGGTGATTTTGATGAGCGCGACCCGCACGATCGAACGCACGTATCCTTCCGTACGCACGGTTGAAGGCGGCGGCTTCGTCGTCCACCGGCCGTTTCCGACCCGCATGCTGATGGACTTCGACCCGTTTCTGCTACTCGACGAAATGGGTCCCGTCGACTACGCGCCGGGTGAGGCGAAAGGCGCGCCCGATCATCCGCATCGCGGTTTCGAGACGGTCACGTACGTACTCGAGGGCGAGTTCGGGCACAAGGATTCGGCTGGGCATTCGGGCACGCTGCACGCAGGCGACGTGCAATGGATGACGGCGGGTTCCGGCGTCGTGCACAGCGAGATGCCCGATCCGTCGTTCGTCGCGACGGGCGGCCGCGTGCACGGCCTGCAACTGTGGGTGAACCTGCCGAAGCGCGACAAGATGATCGCGCCGCGTTATCAGGAAATGTCGTCGGCGGGCATTCCCGTCGCGACGTCCAGCGACGGCAAGGTGCGCGTCAAGGTGATCGCAGGCGAAGCGCTCGGGGTCAAAGCCTCCATCGAAACGCGCACGCCTATCCTCTATCAGCATTTCACGCTGCAGCCGGGCGCGCGGATCGTGCACGCCGTGCCGCGCGACTTTCGCGTATTCGCGTATGGGCTGTCCGGCAAAGGTTTCTATAGCGACGAGCAGCTCGAAATCGGTCCGCAGCAGATGATCGTATTCGACAACGACGGCGACGCCGTCACGATCGCCGCCGGCGACGAGCCGCTCGACGTGCTCCTGTTCGGCGGCGTGCCGCTGAACGAGCCCGTCGTGCGCTACGGTCCGTTCGTGATGAACACCGAGGACGAAATCCGGCAGGCCGTCATCGATTACCAGGCGGGCCGCATGGGACAGATCGCACACTGAAGCCTCGCGCGGCGTCGCACGAAGGTTTCGCGAGCCGCGCCTCAACCGCGAAACGCGTCAAATTCGTTCACAATAGCAGTTCGCGCCGCGCGCCGCGTCATGCGCCGCGCGGCATGCTTCGTCCCGATTCAACGTTACAACTCATCGTCCCGCACAGGAGCACGCATGGCAGACACGAAGGTCACCGCACATATCGGTTCGACGAACTTTCAGGTGTTGTTCGACGACGGCGCCCACACATGGCTCGCCGACGAACCCGAATCGCTCGGCGGCGGCGACCATGGTCCGACGCCAAATTCGCTGCTGCTGTCGAGCCTCGGTGCGTGCACGTCGATTACGCTGAAGATGTACGCGCAGCGCAAAGGCTGGCCGCTCGACGAAGTGCGCGTGACGCTGTCGATGCAGAAAGATGGCGACGGCACGGCCATCGATCGCCAGATCGTGCTGACGGGCGATCTGTCGGACGAACAGCAGGAACGACTTCTGCAAATCGCCAATGCATGCCCCGTACACAAGATCCTGACCAATCCGATCTCGATCCGTACCGGCTTGGCCGTTGCCTGAAATGGGCTAGAAATTCGGCTTGAAATCGCTTGATATCGGCTAGATAGCGGTTTGAACTGCGCGTGACACTGCGCGAACCCTGAAGTTTAAAAAGGAATCTGTCGTCTTGAACTTCGAACATCTGATCCAGATCAATGATCCGCTGAACCCGCTCGTCGAAACGCTGACGCGCGAGCAGCTGTGGGAGGGTCTCGTGCTACGCGCCGAGCAGCCGCAGCTGTTCGTGATCGGCCTCGACAGCTGCTCGATCCTGTCGCGCACCGAAAGCACGCTGGAACGCGAGCTTCACTACGGCCAGGCGACCGTGCGCGATCGCGTCACGCTGACGCCGCAACAGAGCGTGCGCTACGACATTCTCGCGACGGCCGAGTACGTCGGCGGCTCGCTGACGATGACCATCGAGCAGCCCGACGAACTGCAGCTCTTCTTGCGCTTCGAGTACAAAACGAGCCTGCCGTCCGCCGACGACAACGGCGACCCCGATGCGCGTCAGACGGAAGAGATCGTGAAGTCGGCTTATCGCGAATCGGACATCGACACGGTTCGCCTGATCCGTCAGTTCGTCGGCGCGGGCAACGCACCCGATCAGCTGCACTAACGCCGCTGCGCGCCGCCCCGGTTCTCTGGCGGCGCACATTCCCCCGCCTATCGAAGCGTCAGACTGATTGATTTCTCCACCTTGTAAATGGGAATAATTATCATTTAGAATGATCCCAACAAACCGACGGACATCAACGGCAAGCATGACCAACATGACGCGCTCTTCCACGCTCAGCCTGCGCCGCCCTGCGGCAGCTGCATTGACGACAAGCCGTCCGGCCGGGTCCGAGACGACCGCACCCGCGCAACGCCATGCAGCTAGTAGCGACGCCGATACGCAAGCCGCTGAACCGTCCGAGCGCGTGCTGCGCAGCGATGCGCTGCTGCAAGGCCGCAGCCACGTGAGCATCGTGCATAACGGCGAGACGTATCAGTTGCGCGCGACCCGTTTAGGCAAGCTGATCCTGACGAAGTAACGAATGTCGCTGTAAAGATTGCAGTAGTACCGGGTATTGTGGGGACCACCTCTTCGAGAGGTGTTGGGCACTAGCCAGCCACGACGGCTTGCACGCGAGATCTAGACCCCTTCGTGCAGACACCAAGCCAGCCGTCGAAGCCAGCCAGGCCGTTTTTTTCGGGTTCTCACCGCAACATGCGCGCACCGAGTGCAAAAGGTGCAAAGGTGCAAAGGTGCAAGAGGCGCGACAGGCAAACGATCCGACAAAGCCGGGTGGACGAATCCGTCCGCGCGGCTTTTTGTCTTTTGGGCTTCGCCGATGGATCGGGAGCTGCGCTAGCGCAGTTCGAGCGCCGCGATGCCCGCGCGCGCAATCGCCGTGTCCTGCTCCGACTTCGCGCCCGCCACGCCGATCGAGCCCACCGTTGCGCTCTCCACGACAATGGGCACGCCGCCCTCGATCATCGCGCCGAGCGGCGCGCTCAGAAATGCGGTGCGCCCCTGCTTGACGATGTCTTCGTAGATCCGGGTTTCGCGACGGCCCAAGGCCGCCGTGCGCCCTTTCGCGATCGCCATATCGACGGTGCTGGGCGCGGCGCCGTCCATCCGATGTAGATGGAGGAGATGACCGCCATCGTCGAGAATGGCGAAGGTGACGGTCCAGTGATTGGCCGCCGCGTGCGCGCGCGCCGCGGCGGCAATCTTGAGGACGTCTTCGTCGGTCAGTACGGGTTTGGTTCTCACGGGCGCCTCGCTTCGACAGATCGATAGGCGGCGCGCCGCCGATCAGTGTGCCGGCCAGTACCAGAACATCAGCCACCACGCGCTATCGACGACGGCCAATGCCGCCATGAACCATACCATCGACAGCGCGCGCTGGAAAACCTGCGTCGTGTAGCGGCGCGTCACGGGCCACGCGAGCGAGGCGCTCCACGCGTTCGCGATCACGAGAATCGCGATGCGCACGTCCGACGCCCAATCGAGCGGCACATGCTCGGCCTTCAGCAGCGACAGCGTCGTCGCCGACAGGCCGAGGAACACGCCCGTGCCCGCGATCGGAATCAGCGCCTGCGCGAGGTGGTGCAGGCGCTTCATCTCGAAGCGGCCCAACGTGCGCGTCGCACCGGCCAGCAGCGTGAACAGCGCCGTGCCGTAGACTGCGCCCGTCGCGAGGATGTAACCGATGACCATCGTGCCGTCGAGCCACGAGAACACGTCGTTCTGTTCCGGGTAATGCGTGAACAGGAACCACGGCGCGTTGGTGTCGAGCGGCCACAGAATGTTCTGATCGACGAGCCACGTCGCGAGCGACTGCTTGATATCGACGAACCACGGCGAGCCCGTCCAGTGGAAAGCGCCGATCGCGATGCCGAGCAGGCCGTACAGAATCAGCGCCGTGTCCCACGCGCTGGCCTGCTTGTCGCCAAGATCGACCACTTCCGACGACGGCTTGCGCCACGTCAGCGCAATCGCATCGCGATGACCGCTGCAGCGGCCGCACATGTGGCAGGCGGCGGCGCCCTTCATGTTGCGCAACGGCACGAGCGGCGCGCAGTTGATCGGGATCACGCGATGACCGTGCTCGCCTTCCTTATATGACCGGCGCCACGCGTCTTCGTCCACTTTGTAGTGAAACGGCGCAAGGCGCGCCAAAAGCGAAAAAACCCCATTGACGGGGCACAGGTATTTACACCAGACGCGCTTCTCGCGACCGTAGAGCAATCCGATGATCATCGCGGCAAATGTGGAACCGCCCAAGACCAGCAAGACTGCTTTCGGATATTGATAGACGCTGACCATCTGGCCATAGATCGTCGTCAGACCGAAGGCGACAAAGGGCCAGCCGCCCCAGCGCATCCAGCGCGGGATCGCCCAGCCTCGTCCGTATTTGCTCGCGAATTCGGCGAGCGCGCCTTCGGGACACAGCACGCCGCACCACACGCGCCCGAGCATCACCATCGACAACAGCACGAATGGCCACCAGATGCCCCAGAACACGAACTGCGCGGCCAGCGTCAGGTTGTTCCACAGATGCGCGGTGTCGCCCGGCAGTTCGGTGAACGCGGGCACGAGAATCAGAAAGGCGTAGACAGCGACGACCACCCACTGGATGCCGCGGATAACAGCGCCGTGGCGCTGCATCCAGTGGCCCACTTCCGCGAGCCGGCTGCCGCGGGATACGACTGCATCGCTCATGCCGCGCGTCCTGCCGCCTGTTGCGCCGGCGCACGGTTCGAACGGCGGATCAGATACCACACGACGCCCCAGTACAGCCCATAGGCGATCAGGTTCATCAGCGCGGGATGCGCGCGATAGCCCGTGAGCGTCGAGACGAGCGAGCCGAACGTGCTGGAGTCGTCGAGAATCATCGACGTGTTCCACACGCGGTCGACGATGGTCGGCAGGATTTCCTTGTCGATCAGTTTGTCGATGCCCGTCTGGAACAGGCCCGCGCCGAGGAACAGCAGCATGATTTCGGTGATGCGGAAAAACAGGCGCCACGAGAAGATCTTGCCGCCCAGTTGCAGCACGTAGAACGTGACGAACGCAAGGCCGAGACCGACCAGCACGGCGACGATCTGACTCAGGCCCACGTGACCCGACTGGCCAAAGCCGAGGCCGTACAGGAAGATCACCGTTTCGCTGCCCTCACGCGCGATGGCCAGCGCCACCAGCACCGCGACGCCCCACCAGTTCGCGGTCTGCGTACTCTTTTGCAGCGACCTTTCCATGTCGCGCTTGAGCGTGCGCCCATGCGACTTCATCCAGATCACCATCTGCACGATCAGTACGCACGCGATCAGCACCATGGCCGTCTGGAAATAGTCCTGCGCATCGCCCGACAGCACTTCGGTGAAACCGACGAGCGCCGCGCCCAGCCCGATCGCGGCCAGAATGCCCGCCGCCACGCCCGCCCACAGATACGGCAGTCCGTGGCGCGCCTGTTCGTCGCCGTTCTTCAGCCACGCGTACAGAATCCCCACGACGAGCAGCGCCTCGACGCTTTCCCGCCAAACGATGAACACTACCTGACCCATCGAAACCTCCAACTGCTTCACTGGACGTCGCGCACTCGCGCGTGTCCGTCGTATTACGGCCCTTGCTTACGGTCCTGCCGCGACGCGCCCGCGGGCGACGTCACTTGGCGACGATCACGCCTTGCGCCTGCTGATGGAAATCGTCGAAAAACTTGTAGGTGCCCGGATCGAGCGGCGCGATCACGACGACCGATTCGGCGCCCGGCGCCAGCACCTTCTCCTTGCGCAACTCGACGCTCTCGAATTCCGCCGCGCCCTTGCCCGTGTTCTTCACTTCGATCCGGATGCGCTTGCCCGCAGGCACTTCGATACGCGCCGGATTCAGCTTGCCGTCCGTCATTTCCAGCTTGAACGTGACCGCTTCGTCGGCGGCGTGCGCCAGTCCGACACATGACACCGCCATCGCGAAAGCGGCAATTTTCTTGTTGAGTCCCATGCACCCTTCCTGGAAATGCGGCGCGCTCTCACGCGCCGCTTACGTCATGACATAAGGGATCGCGATGCGATCGACGACGCTCAGTAACCGCCCTTCTTGCCGATGCCGGCGAACGTGAAGTCGTATTCGAGCGTGAACGGCTTGAACCACGGGCCGACGCCCGTTTCCTTGTCGATGTGACGGCCGAACGCCATGTGGCCGGATTGCACCGGCGGTTCGACGATCAGCTTCAGGTGATACTTGCCGGGGCCCGCGAGCTTGACGTTGTCGCCATAGTGCGGACCGTCGTCGGCGACCATCGGCATCAGATCGCCCTTCTGGTCATAGGCCGAACCCGGCTTCGTCAGTTCGTAGCGCACCTGCAGATAAGGCATCCAGTCGCCTTCTGCGAAACCCGTCGGATTCTTCTTGACTGCGTGAATGTCGGCCTCGAGGTGGACATCGGAATCCGACGCCTTGCGCATCATGCCCTCCGGGTCCATCGTGATCGGCTGCAGATACACGGCGCCGATTTCCATTCCGCCCTGGATCTGCTGCTTGCCGATGGGATATTCAGCAGCCGAAGCCGACATGGCAGCAACGGCAGCGAGCACGGCAACGCCGCCGCTCAGAAATGACGAAACGCGCATTGAAACTCCTTTGATTTTTTTAGACTGAAGCAACGAAAAGCTGACATCGAAAGGCGCGCCGAAGATGGCTAGCATGCGCGTGGTCTTTACGTCCTTCGCGAATCGTCCGGCGCCGTCGACGGGAACACCGACGAGCGCACAAGGAACGGTAATGCGAACCATTCTCAATACTTGGGCAAGTTTATCACTGTTCAAGGGGAAGGACAAATGAGAATGCGTCGAAAGCCTTGCTGCAACAGGGTCTTACGGGGAGCTTGTGCGCGGATTTCAGATGGGTTCGCGGGTTCGCGAGTCCGTGCGCTGTGCACGCGCGGTGCACGGGCTTCGCTCGCAGTCGTAGACGCGGGCGCCGGCAGGACGCCGCGCGCCGCGTTGCACGGCTGCGCCGGATACGCAGCAGGAAATGTCTAGTCCGTGGTCTAGTCCGTGCCCGTCAGATGATCGCCGACGTTCGCGCCGAACACGCGCTGCCGCAGCAACGCAAGCTGATCGCGCACCTGAGCCGCTTTTTCGAATTCGAGATTTTTCGCGTGCTCCATCATCTGCTTCTCAAGGCGCTTCAGTTCCTTCGCGAGCTGCTTTTCGGACATGTCTTCGAACTTCGCACGAACTTGCTGCTCCTTCAGCTCGGCGCGCGCTTCGTCGACGTTGTAGACGCCGTCGATGATGTCCTTGATCCGCTTCACCACGCCGCGCGGCACGATGCCCATCTTTTCGTTGAACGCCATCTGCTTGGCGCGCCGCCGCTCGGTTTCGTCGATGGCGCGCTTCATCGAGTCGGTGATCTTGTCGGCGTACAGAATCGCCTTGCCGTTCACGTTACGCGCGGCCCGGCCGATCGTCTGGATCAGCGAGCGTTCGGCGCGCAGAAAGCCTTCCTTGTCGGCGTCGAGAATCGCGACCAGCGAGACTTCAGGAATATCGAGGCCCTCGCGCAGCAGGTTGATTCCGACCAGCACGTCGAACGTGCCGAGACGCAGGTCGCGAATGATTTCGACGCGCTCGACGGTATCGATGTCGCTGTGCAGATAGCGCACCTTCACGCCGTGGTCGGCCAGAAACTCGGTCAACTGCTCGGCCATGCGCTTGGTCAGCACGGTGACGAGCACGCGGTCGCCTGCGGCCACGCGCTCGTTGATCTCGGCGAGCACGTCGTCGACCTGCGTGCGCGCCGGCCGCACCTCGATTTCAGGATCGACCAGACCCGTGGGCCGCACGACCTGCTCGGCCACCTGCCCCGACGTCTTCTGCTCATAGTCGGCGGGCGTCGCCGACACGAACACCACCTGGCGCATCTTGCGCTCGAACTCGTTGAACTTGAGCGGACGGTTGTCGAGCGCGGACGGCAGCCGGAAACCGTAGTCGACGAGATTCTCCTTGCGCGCGCGGTCGCCGTTGTACATGCCGTTCAACTGGCCGATCAGCACGTGCGATTCGTCGAGGAACATCATGGCGTCCGTCGGCAGATAGTCGACGAGGGTCGGCGGCGGCTCGCCGGGCGCCGCACCCGAGAAGTGCCGCGAGTAGTTCTCGATGCCCTTGCAGAAGCCCAGTTCCTGCAGCATTTCCAGATCGAAGCGCGTGCGTTGCTCGAGCCGCTGCGCTTCGACGAGCTTCCCATCGCTGTAGAAAAATTCCAGGCGGTCGCGCAGTTCGGACTTGATCGTCTCAACGGCGCGCATCACAGTCTCACGCGGCGTCACATAGTGCGACGACGGATAGACGGTGAAACGCGGAATTTTCTGTCGCACGCGGCCCGTGAGCGGATCGAACAGTTGAAGCGTGTCGATCTCGTCGTCGAACAGCTCGACGCGCACCGCCATTTCGGCGTGTTCGGCCGGAAAGATATCGATCGTGTCGCCGCGCACTCTAAACGACCCGCGTTGAAAGTCAGCTTCGTTACGGTTGTACTGCATCGCGATCAGACGCGCGATGATGTCGCGCTGCCCGATCTGATCGCCCGTACGCAGCGTCAGAATCATCTGGTGATATTCCGACGGATTGCCGATACCGTAGATCGCCGACACTGTCGCGACGATCACCACGTCGCGCCGCTCCATCAGGCTTTTGGTCGCCGACAGCCGCATCTGCTCGATATGCTCGTTGATCGACGAGTCCTTTTCGATGAACAGGTCGCGCTGCGGCACGTACGCTTCCGGCTGGTAATAGTCGTAGTACGAGACGAAATACTCGACGGCATTGCGCGGGAAGAACTCGCGAAACTCCGCGTACAACTGCGCGGCGAGCGTCTTGTTCGGCGCAAACACGATGGCCGGCCGGCCCAGCCGCGCGATGGTATTGGCCATCGTGTACGTCTTGCCGGAGCCCGTCACGCCGAGCAGGGTCTGAAACGACAAGCCATCTTCGACACCTTCGACGAGCGTGTCGATCGCCGTCGGCTGGTCGCCGGCGGGCGGGTACGGCTGATAGAGCCGAAACGGTGAGCCCTCGAACGTCACGAATTTGGACTCGTCGAGAGCGTCCTGGACTTCACTCAGATGATGTTCGGACATGGAAGCGGCACCTCGGCCGGGAGCAAACGACTATTCTAGCGTTTTGCGAACAGCAGGGTTCGAGGCCCGTCCGGCGGCGGGAGTCGGCTGTCTGCGCACATCCGCTACCGCGTCCGAAGCGGCGCAAACGCACTGGAAAACATCGCCAGATCGCTGTTTTCATTGCAAATTAATCTGTCCGCTCGCCGTGCCAATGCCAAAAACCCCGGCAAGATTCGCTACAATGGCACGTTGCGCGCCAGCGGGGCCGTTACGGCGACAGACCGTGGTATTCCACCGCACGTTCTGAACCCGGCCGCCGGAGGTGCATGCGGTTCCTGGCTGCATCCGAAGTCGTCCCTCTTTTCACTACTGCCGAATCATCATGTCTCTGTTCTCCGCCGTCGAACTTGCTCCCCGCGACCCGATTCTGGGCCTGAACGAAGCCTTCAACGCCGATACGCGCGCTACCAAGGTCAATCTTGGCGTTGGCGTGTACACCAACGAAGAAGGCAAGATTCCTCTGCTGCGCGCCGTCCGCGAAGCAGAAAAGGCACGCATCGAAGCGGCGCTGCCGCGTGGCTATCTGCCGATCGAAGGCATCGCCGTCTATGACGCCGCCGTGCAAAAGCTGCTGCTCGGCAACGACTCGCCGCTGATCGCCGCTGGCCGCGTCGTGACGGCGCAGGCGCTGGGCGGTACCGGCGCGCTCAAGATCGGCGCGGATTTCCTGAAGCGGGTGAATCCGGCATCGAAAGTCGCGATCAGCGATCCGAGCTGGGAAAACCACCGTGCGCTGTTCGAAGGCGCGGGATTCGAGGTGGTCTCGTACCCGTACTACGACGCAGCGACGCATGGCGTGAACTTCGAAGCCATGCTGTCGGCGCTCAACAGCTACGCGCCCGGCACGATCGTCGTGTTGCACGCGTGCTGCCACAACCCGACGGGCGTCGATCTGACGGTCGATCAATGGAAGCAGGTCGTCGAAGTCGTGAAGGCGCGCCAACTGGTGCCGTTCCTCGACATCGCCTATCAGGGTTTCGGCGACGGCATCGATGCCGACGCAGCCGCCGTACGCCTCTTCGCGCAATCGGAACTGAACGTGTTCGTGTCATCGTCTTTCTCGAAGTCGTTCTCGCTGTATGGCGAGCGCGTCGGCGCCCTGTCGATCATCACGGGCAGCAAGGAAGAAGCAGCGCGCGTGCTGTCGCAACTCAAGCGCGTGATCCGCACGAACTACTCGAACCCGCCGACGCACGGCGGCGCGGTCGTCGCAGCCGTGCTTGCATCGCCGGAACTGCGCGCGACGTGGGAAGCGGAACTGGGCGAAATGCGCGAGCGAATTCGCGCGATGCGCAACGGGCTTGTCGAGCGTCTGGCAGCGGCGGGCGTCGACCGCGACTTCAGCTTCGTCAACGCGCAACGCGGCATGTTCTCGTACTCGGGTCTGACGGCACCGCAAGTGGACCGTCTTCGCGAAGAGTTCGGCATCTACGCCGTCAGCACGGGCCGTATCTGCGTGGCCGCGCTGAACACGCGCAACCTGGACGCAGTGGCCAACGCGGTCGCAGCTGTCTTGAAGTAAGCAAGAAGAGCGAGACGGCGCCAGGCGTCGTCTCAACCGCGATTAAAAAAGGCGCTCCCCGTGAGCGCCTTTTTATTTGCATCTGTTGAAGTCGCAACGTCAACGTAAATCGCGATGGATGTCGTGGGTGACGAAACCTGAGTCGTTGTCGGGCATCTCTAGCCACCCCGGTTGCGCAAGCGAATTGCGGATGTCTTCCAGACCGCTTTCCCAATGCTGCAGCATCGTCGACAAGCCAAACTGGTAGTCCTTGTAGTGCCCTTCGTATTCCTTGTTGCGGTAGATCAGGTGAATGACGTTGTAGCGCTTCGAGCACGACAGCTCCTCGGCGAGCTTGCACCACGGGTCGTCGTGATGTTCGGGCGGAACACGTTCGAGCACTTCGCGCAGCACGTGCCGAAAACGCTGCGTACGCTGCATCATGTCCGTGACGAGCCGTGTGCGGCTCGAGTACTGGATGTCCTTCATCCGCCCCTGCACGTCGGTGATGTTGTCCGGCACCGGACCCAATGCGCTCCACAAATCGACCTGAAACGCGAGCGTATCGCGACGCGGACTGATCTGCGCCACCTCGTTGAGCGGCGTGTTCGACATCAGGCCGCCGTCCCAGTAATACTCGCCGTCGATTTCCACTGCCCCGAAGCCCGGCGGCAATGCACCCGACGCCATGAAATGCTCGGGCTTCAGAGTCTTATGCGTATTGTCGAAGTAGGCAAAGTTGCCAGTGTGTACGTTCACTGCTCCGACCGAAACACGTACTTCCTTCGAGTTGATTCTGTCGAAGTCGCAGAGCCGCTCGAGGGTCGCCTTGAGCGGCGTGGTGTCGTAGTAGCTTGCGTTTTGCGGCGGCACTGAAACAGCGGGCAGCGGCGGCGGAAAACGCGGCGTGAAAAAGCCCTTCTGCCCGTCGACGAGCGCGCCAACCGCCTGCATCGCGGTGAACGCCTTGCGCACCGTGTCGTTCGAGTTGAAGAGTGCCTGCTCGATGGCGGGCGGCACGGGCGGACCATAGGCTGGCTGGCAAATGGTCTCCCAGAACTCGCGCAATTTCTCGACGCGACGTTCGGGTGCATTGCCTGCAATGATCGCCGTGTTCAGTGCACCGATCGAAATGCCCGCGAGCCAGTTGGGCAGAATGCCCGCTTCGTCCAGCCCTTGATAGACGCCTGCCTGATACGCGCCGAGCGCGCCGCCGCCCTGCAACATCAGCGCGACCGTCTCGTACTGGGGCAGCGCGGCAAGATGACTGGCGCGAACGCCGGACGCCGCGCCCGCCTGATCGCTTTCCGGCGCGCCGGTCTCGCCGACGCGCGCCCGCTTCACATGCTGTGAGTTGCGTTGCGCCATCATCTCCTCCTCGCTTTTTGCGTCGCTTTTTGCCTCGCTTATTGCATGTACCAGCCGTGACTCACGATGAACGATTGGCCCGTGAGCGCCGCTGTCGGGAACGACGACAGGAACAGCACCGTTTGCGCGACATCTTCGACCGTCGTGAAGATGCCATCCACCGTGCCGCCGAGCATCACGCGTTTGACCACTTCTTCCTCGCTGATGTTCAGCTCTTTGGCCTGCTCGGGAATCTGCTTGTCGACGAGCGGCGTGCGCACGAAACCCGGACAAACGACATGCGAACGCACATTATGCTTCGCGCCCTCCTTCGCGAGCACGCGCGAAAGCCCAAGCAGCGCATGCTTGGCCGTCACGTACGCCGATTTGAGCGGCGACGCCTCGTGCGAATGCACGGAACCCATGTAGATCACAATACCGCCACGATCGTCCTTGTACATGTGCTTGAGGGCAGCCTTCGTGGTGAGGAAAGCGCCGTCCACGTGAATGGCCTGCATCTTCTTCCAGTCCGAGAACGAGTAGTTCTCGATCGGATTGACGATCTGGATGCCGGCATTTGAGATCAGGATATCCACCGAGCCGAATTCGGCTGCCACCTTGTCGATGCCCTGATTAACGGCGTCTTCGTTCGTTACATCCATCGCAACGCCGAGCGCCTTGCCGCCTGCCTTTTTGATCTCCTCCGCGACCGCGTTCGCGCCGTCCTGGTTCAGGTCGGCGATCGCGACTGCCGCGCCTGCCGCCGACAGCGTCAACGCGATCTGCTTGCCGATGCCGCTAGCCGCGCCCGTGACGACGGCAACCTTGCCTTTCAGACTCTCATTCGATGACGACATCCAGAACCTCCATGCAGTTGATTGAGCAATGACAACATGGCGCGCGGGCAGCGAAAAGCTGGCTGAACGGCATATGCCGTTCGGTCGATTGCTGCGCTGCGGCCGGTTCCGCTATTGTGCATGAAGCGACGCGAACTACACACGTAAAGGCACGCATTGCCGAATCGGATTAATGTGTGGGGTTCGGGCTACGACACTTACAAAGGAGATCTGGATGAATTATCGACGTCTCGGCCGCTCCGGCCTGCAGGTCAGCGAACTGTCCATCGGCTCATGGGTGACTTACGGCAATCAGGTGGACAGGCGCGCCGCGCGGGAATCGCTGGCGGCTGCCCGCGACGCCGGCGTGAATTTCTTCGACAACGCCGAGGTTTACGCCGGCGGCAAGTCGGAGCAGATTATGGGCGAAGCGTTGAAGGAACTGAACTGGCCGCGCGTAAGCTACATCGTCTCGACCAAGTTCTTCTGGGGGCTCAACGAAGCGCCCAATCAGTACCACACGCTCAACCGCAAGTATCTGCTCAACGCAATCGATCACTCGCTCAAGCGTCTGCAGCTCGACTATGTCGATCTCGTGTTCTGTCATCGTCCTGACCCGAACACGCCGATCGAGGAAACCGTGTGGGCGATGAGCGACATGATCGCGCGGGGGAAGGCGCTGTATTGGGGCACCTCCGAATGGAGCGCCGATGAAATTCGCGCGGCATACGAAATCGCCGAGCGCCATCATCTGCACAAGCCTGTGATGGAGCAGCCGCAATACAACCTGTTCCATCGCAGGCGCGTCGAACAGGAATATCGCCGGCTGTATGAAGACATCGGTCTCGGTCTGACGACATGGAGCCCGCTCGCCTCCGGACTGCTGACGGGCAAGTATCGCAATGGCGTGCCCGCCGGCAGCCGTGCGGAACTGCAAGGTTACGACTGGCTGCGCAAGGAACTGACCGACGCCGACAAGAATGATGTGGTCGGCAAGCTCGGCGAACTGGCGGACGAACTCGGCTGCACGATCGGGCAACTGGCGCTCGCGTGGATTCTGACCAATCCGAACGTCAGCACGATCATCACGGGCGCGTCGCGCGTCGAACAGATTGCGGAAAACATGAAGGCAAAGGACGTCGCCGAGCAGATCACGCCGGAGATCAAGGAACAGATCGAAGCGATCGTCGGGGACGCGTATCAATAAGCGGTCGACGTGCGGCGAGGCCGGGCGCTGCATGTCCGGCATCGGCGCCCAACGCGAACGGGTGGCGGCGGACATCGTCCGCAGCCCGCCTAGCGGCTCGCGTAACCGCGCGCCACGGGTCGCGTAGTCGGCATGCCAAACGGGCGCGACTAACCGGGGCAGGCAACCGGGTCGCGTAAAATACCCAGCCCTATCGCTCGGCTTCGCTTTTTTAGCGCTTTCATCGTCATGCTCAGTTACCGTCACGCTTTCCACGCAGGCAATCACGCCGACGTCCTGAAACACGCAGTCGTCGTGCAGTTGCTTCGCTATCTCGCGCAAAAGGACAAGCCGTATTGGTACATCGACACGCACGCGGGCGCGGGCGTGTATTCGCTGAAGGAAGGCTACGCGACCAAAACGGCGGAATTCGAAACCGGTATCGCGAAACTGTGGGATCGCAAGGACTTGCCGCCTGCGCTCGAAGAGTATGTCGACGAAGTGTCCGCGCTAAATCCCGATGGCGCGTTGCGATACTATCCCGGCTCGCCGTACCTTGCGTGGCGGCTCATGCGCGAGCAGGACCGTATGCGTCTGTTCGAATTGCACAGCACCGAGATCGACGTGCTGCGCCATAACTTTCGCGACGCAGGCCGCCGCGCAATGTTGTTTGCAGGAGACGGCTTCGACGGCATCAAGGCGCTATTGCCGCCGGCGCCGCGTCGCGCGCTCGTGCTCGTCGATCCTTCCTACGAAGACAAGCGCGATTACGCGCGCACGCTGACTTGCGTCGAAGAATGTCTGAAGCGATTTGCGACGGGGACGTATGCAGTCTGGTATCCGCAAGTCACGCGGCCAGAGTCGCAGCGCTTTCCTGAGCAGTTGAAGCGCTTGCAGGACAAGAACTGGCTGCATGTATCGCTGACCGTCAGCAATCCGCCTAGCGACGGGTTTGGGCTCTTCGGCAGCGGCATGTTCATTTTGAATCCGCCCTACACGCTGCCGAAGGTGATGAAGGAAACGCTGCCCTGGCTCGTCGATGCGCTCGGCCAGGACAGGAACGCGCAGTTCAAGATCGAACATCGGGGCGACTGAGCGGCCACTGAGCCGCGATCAGGCCGCGACGCCCTACTTCATCTGCTCGGCCGCCTTGCGCACGAAGTCGTTCGTGTAGGTCGATTTCAGATCGATTTTGGATGGGTCGAGCCGCGTATCGAACGAAGCAAGGGCGCGCAGGGCCGTCGGCGGGCCGTCGGCAGGCATCACGCCATCCGGCGAGTAAGCCTCGCGGACGTTGTGAAATGCATCGATGTACAACGCCTTGTCGTTCAACAGATACGCTGCCGGCACCATCTTCACGATATCGGCATCGCTTGCAGTCTGAAGCCAGCGGTCCGCACGTACGATTGCATTTGCAAGCGCCTGGACTGTCTTCGGATTTTTCTGGATGAAGCTATCCGACGCGTAGAGCGTTGCAGCGGGCATCGTCCCGCCGAATACTTCCTGCGTGCCCTTTACCGTACGCGTGTCGACCAGCACCTTGATGTCGCCCGCACGCTGCAGCTTGGTCATCATCGGGTCGACGTTCGATAGCGCATCGACCTGGCCGTTGCTCACCGCTGAAATGACGGTCGCGCCGCTGCCTACGCCGATCACGGAGACATCGCTGCGCTGCACGCCGGCTTTGCGCAGCGCGACGGTCAGCACCAGATCCGTCGACGATCCGGGCGCGCTCACGCCCACCTTCGCGCCTTTGAAATCGGCCAGTGTCTTCAGCGAGTCGGCTTTGCCTTTCGTCACGGCAACGGCAATCTGCGGTGCGCGGCCCATCAGCGCGAACGCGCGATAGTGCTGCCCTTTGGCCTGCATGAAGATGGTGTGTTCGTACGCGCCTGCGCCGACATCCGCGCTGCCGCCGACCACCGCCTCGAGAGCCTTCGATCCGCCCGCGAAATCCTCGAGCGTCACGTCGAGGCCTTCGTCCTTGAAAAAGCCCAGTTGGGACGCCGTCAGCACGGGAAGATAGTAAAGGCCGGGCAAGCCGCCAACGGCCATCGTGAGCGCCGGCTTCTCAGGCGTTTCCTTCGCGATAGCGGGATGGGCCGCAAGGGCCAGCAGCGCCACGCACGCGCTTGCCGCGCGCCGGAACCAGAGGTCAGGCATGTGTCGTCTCCTTGTGTTGGAATTGTTCGTCTCGCGACGCGAGCGCGCCGAATGCGTGCCTGCGAGCGATGATCGCGCAGCGATTGTCGGCCGATGAAGCGGCGCGCGCCATGCGCCGAAACCCGAATGCCGGGATGCGTGCGCTCGCCTACTGCGAGTGCGGCAAGGGAATCGGGCGCGGACGCGGCTGAGGCATCGGTGGATAGGGCGCGGCCGAGTCGCCCGGCAGCTGGATATACGGCGCGACGATATAGGGCGGCGAGGCGTTGGGCGCGAGTTGCTCGGGCTCGCCGATCGGCTGGGCCTCGACGATACGGCTTTGCGATAACGGCGCCGTTTGCAGCACGATGCCGCCCTGGCCGTCACTGATGCCGCCTTGGGTATCGAGAACCAACGGCTGACGGTTCGTCGGCGAAGCGGACCATGCCGCCGATGCCGCCCCCAGCAGCACGACGGCCGCAGCCCGTCGAAGCAGATGAATCGAGTGGTCTGGATACATGAGCGCCCCGGATTGATTGTAGGAATGCCGGCTTACCTCGAAAACATCTTACCTTACCGCGACGCGAACGTTCAGGCTAGCCGGTGCCGGGCAGCGTAGCGCAATCGTCAACCTCCAGATGTGACAAAGCCCCGCATGGCGGGGCCTGGTATAGCGGCGCGGCTCGCGGCGGTCAATTGCCGCGTAAGCCGAGCATGCGGCTTACAGCGAGTAGCCGCTGGTTTCAAGCGCGCGGATACGCTGCTCGAGTTGAACGATATCCGACGACGCTGCGAGATAAGCCTCGCGGCGGGTACGTTCAGCAGTTTCAAACCAGTTGCTCAGCTTTTCGATCAAGAACGCAAACATGATGGACTCCAAGGATCAGTAAGAACCCCCGGTGAGTTGAACATCAGGGATTTCCCGTAAAAGGGTTAACCCGAATTATAGCGTTCCAGTGCAACCTTACCAGTGAATTGCACGAATGATGTGCATTCCGATTTGGAATGGTGCATCTCGATCTTTGATCAAAGCATTGATTTTCGGCGATTTTTTTCGCCATCGGTCAAAAAACAGCGGTTACCGAGCCGTTTCATGCACCATATCAGTGCATCGGCCGGCTTTACTCACAACGTTGCGTCACTGTTTTTCAAAGACTGAGACAATCTGGCGCGGCACTCAGGCGAATCAGCCGATGCGAGGCTTTCGATGATCGGGCAATCCGGCCGGTCGTCGCCGTGGCAATGGTTAGCGAGATGGGCCAAGGTGTCGCGCATCTGCGTCAATTCGGCGATGCGCCGGTCGAGTTCCGTGACATGTTCAAGCGCAATCGACTTTACCTCGGCGCTCGCGCGCGAGCGGTCGTGCCACAGCGCGAGCAGCTTGCGGATATCGTCGACCAGAAATCCAAGGCGCCGCGCCTGCCGGATAAAGCGCAGCGAATGCACCTCCTGCGTGCCGTAGACGCGATAGCCCGCGGACGTCCGCTCTTTCGCTGCGAGCAATCCGACGCTCTCGTAATAGCGGATCATTTTCGCCGTCACGCCCGACGCGCGGGCTGCTTCACCGATATTCATCGTTCGTTCCCCACTCTGCTTCCACCTATGTTGCACGATTCTTGACCTTCCCAGCGTGGGAAGGTCAATCATGTAATTGCCGGTCGACAGGCATAATTCAACCCTCGCAGGACTTATCAGTTAGAGGAAAGCATGAGCATCGAATTCAAGGTGGAAGGCATGAGTTGCCAGCATTGCGTCGCGGCCGTCACGCGCGCGATCCAGGAACACGACGCAGGCGCGCAGGTCCAGGTCGACCTGTCCGCGGGCAAAGTCGCCGTCCAGTCGGGCGCATCCGTCGACACGCTGAAGGCCGCCATCGACGAGGCCGGGTATACGGTCGTCGCGGTCGTCGACACCGGCGGAAACTGAGCGAGGCACGCACGCCTATGTACAAGGTTGCCGTGATCGGCGCGTCGGGCTTGCTGGGGCGCGCAATCGCCAACGAGCTGGCGCAACAGCGGGGCTGGCAGCGCGTGCTAACGACCTTCAGCCGTCCGGAATCGCAAAGCGTCACGCTCGATATTCGTGACGCCGCCGCCGTCACGCGGTTCGTCGATCGCGAGCGTCCGGACGCGATCGTCATTGCGGCGGCCGAGCGGCGCCCGGACGTGTGCGAGCATGATCCGGCGCTCGCGCGCGCTCTGAATGTCGACGCCGTGCGGGCGATTGCGTCGGCGGCGCGCCGGTACGGTGCGTGGGTGCTGTCCATTTCCACCGATTACGTGTTCGACGGCACGCAGCCGCCGTACCGCCATGGCGCGGCGCCATCGCCGATCAACGCGTATGGCCGTAGCAAGCTCGAAGGCGAGCGGGCACTCGCCGAATCGACGGATATGGGCTGCGTGCTGCGCTTGCCGCTGCTGTTCGGGCCGATCGTCGACTGGGGGGAGTCGGCCGTGACGAGTCTCGTGCCCGCCATCGCCGCGTCGGCGCGCACGAAGCCCGAAGCCAGGGCCGCCGTGATGGACGCGTGGGCGATCCGCTATCCGACGTATACGCCCGACGTGGCTGTCGTCGTGCGGCAATTGCTGGAGCGGCACGCGCGCGGCGAAGCCGTGTGCGGCACCGCGCAATGGTCCGGCGACGAGCCGATGACGAAGTACGTCATCGCCCAACGCCTCGCGAGCGCGCTGCACGTCGACGCACAGTTGACGCCGCAGCACACGCCGACGGACGCGACGCCGCGCCCGCACAACTGTCATCTCGATTCGGCGCGGCTCGAAGCACTCGGCATCGGCCGGCGCACGCCGTTCGATACGGCGATCCGCGAGGTGCTGGCGAAATTTCCCTGGCGCGGAAAATAAGCGCCAAAAGAATCAGTGGAAGTCGCGGCTCGTCGATTGCAGCCCGCCCAGCAGATGCGACATATCGACAAGCCGCTGCGCCACCAGATGCCGCACTTCGCCTTCGCATTGCCACGTGCCATAGACGGCGAGCAGCGACGCGCCGAGCGCTTCCCGCCTTTGCTTTTCCAGCAGACTCGGCCAGATGATCACGTTGACGTTGCCCGTTTCGTCCTCGATCGTCACGAACAGCACGCCTTTCGCGGTGCCCGGCCGCTGCCGCACCGTGACGATGCCGCAGCCGCGCGCGAGGCGCCCGTTTCGATAGTCGCGCAACGTCGATGCCGGCATCAGACGCTGCTCCAGCAACACGGGCCGCAGCAATTCCAATGGATGACGGCCAAGCGTCAACCCGACCGAACGATAATCCGCGACGATATCCTGCGCCTCCGACGGCGCGCCGAGCGCGGGTGTGTCGTCCTCGACGGCCGCCATCGACAGCATGTCCTTGTCGGGCACGGCCGCCACCGCATGCCACAACGCCTCGCGCCGGTTGCCCGCCAGCGACGACAGCGCGTTCGCATCGGCGAGCACATGCAGATCGTGCCGGTTGAGCTGCGCGCGCCGCGCGAGATCGTGCACGCTCCTGAACGGCCGCACCGCGCGCGCGTTTTCGATACGCTCGGCCGCGCCGTCCTTCATGCCGCGCAACAGCGACAGACCGAGACGCACAGCGGGACGCGCGTGGCCTTCCATTTTTTCCAGCGACGAATCCCAGCCGCTCACCGTCACATCAGCGGGCAGCACGATCACGTCATGGCGCCGCGCGTCCTGCACGAGTTGCGACGGCGAATAGAAACCCATCGGCTGGCTGTTGAGCATCGCCGTGAGAAACGCCTCGGGCTCGTGACATTTGAGCCAACTGCTCGCGTACACCAGCAGCGCGAAACTCGCCGCGTGGCTCTCCGGAAAACCATATTCGCCGAAGCCCTTGATCTGCTCGAAAATCGCTTCGGCAAAGCTCTGGTCGTAGCCGCGCTCCTGCATGCCGTTGACGATGCGGTCGTAGTATTTTTCGAGGCCGCCCTTGCGCTTCCACGCGGCCATCGCGCGACGCAACTGATCGGCCTCGCCTGGCGTGAAGCCCGCCGCGAGAATCGCGACCTGCATCACCTGCTCCTGGAAAATCGGCACGCCGAGCGTACGCTCCAGCGCGATCTTCAACTGCTCACTCGGATAGCTGACAGGTTCGATCTTTTGCCGCCGACGCAGATACGGATGCACCGCCCCGCCCTGAATCGGCCCCGGCCGCACAATCGCGACCTCGATCACGAGATCGTAGAACTCTTTCGGTTTTAAACGCGGCAGCATGCTCATCTGCGCGCGCGATTCGATCTGGAACACGCCGATCGTATCGGCGCGCGAGATCATGTCGTACGTCGCTTTATCTTCAGCGGGAATGTCCTGCATCTCGAAGCGCTCGCCGCGCTGCTCCGCGACGAGACCGAGCGTGCGACGGATCGCCGACAGCATGCCGAGCGCGAGCACGTCGACCTTCAGGAGACCGAGCGATTCGAGATCGTCCTTGTCCCATTCGATCACCGAGCGGTCGGCCATCGCCGCGTTCTCGATGGGCACGAGCCGCGTGAGCTTGCCGCGGCTGATCACGAAGCCGCCCGAATGCTGCGACAGATGACGCGGAAAGTTCAGCAGTTGCGCCGCGAGCCGCGCCCACGCCTGGATCATCGGCTTTTCAGGATCGAGACCCGACTCTTCGAAGCGCTTGAGCAGGTCGTGACTCGTATCGAACCAGTGATGCGACTTTGCGACGGTATCGACGATCTGCGGATCGATGCCGAGCGCTTTGCCCGTTTCGCGCAATGCGCCGCGCGGCCGGTACGTCGAGACGGCCGCCGCGATCGCCGCGCGGTCGCGTCCGTACTTGCGGTAGATGTACTGGATGACCTCCTCGCGCCGTTGATGCTCGAAGTCGACATCGATATCCGGCGGCTCGCCGCGCTCCTTTGAGATGAAACGCTCGAACAGCATGTTGCCGCGCGCGGGATCGACTTCCGTGACGCCGAGGCAATAGCACACGGCCGAGTTGGCCGCCGACCCACGCCCCTGACACAGAATGTGCTGGCTGCGTGCATAACGCACGATGTCGTAGACGGTCAGAAAATACGGCTCATAACCGAGATCCGCGATCAGCGCGAGTTCGTGCTCGATCTGCTGCTGCACGTTGAACGGAATGCCCGAAGGAAACCGGTGCTGCGCGCCGATGTACGTCTCCTGACGCAGATAGGCCGTCGGTGTGTAGCCTGCGGGCACGAGTTCGTCGGGATATTCGTAGCAAAGCTCATCGAGCGAAAACGCGCAGCGCGACAGCACGCTGATCGTCTCGCGCACCGTGTGTTCAGGATAGAGATTCGAAATCCGCAAGCGCGAGCGCAGATGCTGTTCGGCATTCGGCGCGAGTTCATAACCGCATTCGTGCACCGGCTTGCCGACGCGGATCGCCGTCATCGTATCCTGCAGCGGCTTGCGCGAACGCACATGCATCACGACGTGACCCAATGCGACGACGGGCACGTTCTGTTTGTTGGCGACATATTCGAGCGCGCCGCGATGAATGTCGTCCATCGCGCGCTGATGCAGCACGAGCCCGGCCCACGCGCGGGCCGGAAACGTCTCGTCGAGCCATTCGATCTGTGCTTCGAGCAACTCTTCGTTCGCGGGAAAATCCGGCACGAGGATCGCGAGACAGTCGGGCATGCCGCGCAGATGCGCGTTCTCCCGATCGGGCCGCGACAGATCGTGCGGCGTCAGCCGATATTCGCCCTTCGGCGCACGCGTGCGCGCAAGCGTGATCAGTTCCGACAGATTGCCGTAGCCCTCGCGATTCTGCGCGAGCAGGATCAGGCCGAACGCGGGCGTGCCGTCGGCGTTGCGCAACCGGAAATACGAACCGATCACGAGCGGCAAGCCCACTTCCTTCGCCGCGACGTGCGCGCGCACGACGCCCGCGAGCGAGCATTCATCGGTGATGGCGAGCCCTGAATAACCGAGCTGGAATGCGCGCTCGGCGAGTTCTTCTGCATGCGATGCGCCATGCAGGAACGTGAAGTTCGAGAAGCAGAACAGCTCCGCATAAGCCGGCAGCGCGTTGAACGTCGGATCCATCGCGCGTCATCCGAACAGGCCGTGCAGGAACCAGCGCGGTTCCTCTTCGGCATCGCGGCTGCTGACGCGCTCCCGATACACCCAGTAGCAACTGCGGTCGTCGCCTTGCATGACGAAGTAATCGCGCGTGACGAGCGCGCCGTCGAACCAGCCTGCCTCGATCCGCTCGCCCGGCGACACAGGCTTCAGCGACGAACCGTAGAACGGCCGATGATGGCGCATCAACAGGCGCACGGGCGTCGCCAGCATCCAGGTCGGACGCGGCAAGCCTTTGGGCAGCTGCATTTTCTTTTCGACGTGATTGATGGGCACCCAGCGGTTCGCAACTTCGGGCCGGTAGTCGGCCGTCGGCGCGGGCCGCAGCACATTCTCCTCGCCGTTGCGCGCGATCAGCAGCTCGATCAGCCGCGCGTGATCCGCGGGCGAGCCGCCCGGTTGAGGGAAGAGTTGATCGGTGGCGGGCGCGGCGTCATCCACTTTCGATGCATCGAGCCGCAATGCGATGGCGGGCGCCTCCAGCGTCAGGCGATGCAGCCGCTCCTTCACGAGCCGCAGCAAATGATCTTCGCGCCAGGCGGCCTCGCCGAGCGCGATATCGATCGACGTCGGCGCCATCGCTTCGCGGCCGCGCTCATGCTCGAACGACAGCGTGATCGCCGTCACCGCCAGTTGCTTCGCGCACAGCCAGCCGCACAACTGCACGATCAGACGATGCGCGGCAAACACGGCGCCGTCGGCATGCTCGAGACGGTCGGGCAGTTCGAGGCGCGCGCCGAACGTGGGCGGCAATTCGAGCCAGTCGAACAGTTCCGGCGCGGTGCCGAACGCGCGATCGAGCGAATCCAGCAGACGCTCGCCGCAGCGCCGCTGCAGACCGGCGCGCGGCAGGCGACGCACATCGGCAATCGATTCGCAGCCAAGCCCCGTGAACCAGTCGGCGAAAGGACGGATCTCCGGCACGGCGAGCATCGGCAGCGGCGCAAGCACCCGTTCGAGCGACGCAAGCTGCAGCACGCGCCGGTTGCCGTGCTTCGCCAGCAGCCAGGCGCCCTGCCCGGTCGGCGCGGCGCTGATGCGCGCCGTCAGGCCAAGCGCGCTGATAATCGCTTTCGCCTTACGGCACAGCGACAGCAGTCCGCCGAACAGCCGCAGGCTCGCGCCCACTTCGACAAGCACTGTCGCTTCGTCGAGCAGCGCGACATCGGGGGAAAACTTCATCAGCGCGATGCCGACGTCGCGCTGCGTGGCGTGCTCGCGCGCAATGTCGCGTTCATACAAAGCCGTTTCCGGCGACAGCGTCAACACGCCACCGCGCTTCATGCCGAGCCGCACGCCTGCTGCGCGGGCTGCGTTGTCGGCAATCGTGACCTTGTCTTTCTCCAGCACCGCACTGCCGTGCTCGGGCTCAGGCGACCACTTCGGTCGAAAGACTTCGAGTGGCAACTTCGGCAAGTGGACGGCGAGAAAGACGCGCATGACGGGAAAACAGAACGGGTGTAGGTTGAAGAGGAATCGACAGAGGCTCGGCGCGTGTCGGGCCTCGTCGTTTGACGATGTCGACCATCAGGCCGTCGGCCGATGGTCGTAACGCCAGCCGCAATAGCGCCGGCGATGAGTCCTGCGCCGATGCAAGCGGCCGGACCATGATGAAAAGCGTCTCTGACGACTGCGCCGCCAGATGCAAACGCCGCAGCGACGACGCCTGCGCATGCTGCGCCCACAGGATCAGCGCGCCGCAGGTGCCGGCGCGCAAGATCTGCTCGGCGGACCAGAAGGCGTCGGCGCTCTTGGGGGCTTTGACTTGCAACAGCGTGTCAAGCGAGAGCCCGATGTAATCAAGGCCCAAGCCGTCCGGAATATGCGGCGGCTGCACCAGCGCGATAGGACGATCGCCGAGCGAACTCAACGCCGGCCGCAATAAACGCATTTCCCCGACGCCGGGCACCTGGACCAGCAAATCGACAAGCGCACCGATGGGCCAGCCGCCACCGGGCAATTCCGTCGATAGCGCGGGATAGCCCGTGTCGAGCGTGCGCCGGCCTCCGCGCGCGAGCTGCGTAGCTCGCCATAGCGATGGGTGGATTTCTTCGGCACGGGCGGGTGCGACTGACATGGGCGTAGAGAAATACCTGTATATATGTACAGTATCCTACACGGAAATGCCGGCGGGAATGGCGCCCTTTTTGGGAAACGTCTGATGTTTTATTGTGGTTAGCGCGCGCTGTCTGATGCCGTGTCAGAGGTGGATCGGCCGATGCAACTGTCAGCGGCAGGCTGTTTGGTGATTTTTTGTTTTGGGACGCCCAGCGGCGACACCGGGAGTCGGGCGCGGACAGGCTCGAAGAAACGAACGGGATTTCCACAATCGTGGGACATCGCGGGCTGGTGGCAACCACGATTGTCTGGTGCTTCTGACCTTACCCTCTGAAGTATCCCACTGTAAAGTTAGTGGCAAGGCCGCAGGAGAAACCTTGTCATGAAAAAGTCGCGGTTCAGCGAAGAGCAGATTATCGGGGTGCCGAAGGAAGCCGATGCGGGTATGAAGGTCGCAGACCTGTGCCGCAAGCACGGCATATCGGATGCGACGTTCTATAACTGGCGTAGTCGCTACGGCGGCATGGATATATCGGAAGCGCGCCGGTTGCGACAGCTGGAAGAGGAAAATCAGCGCCTCAAGCGGCTGGTAGAAGGACGTTCCTGGAAAAAAGTAAGTTCGCCCGCGCAGCGCCGGGAAGTCGTGCAGCAGGTGATTGAACAGCACGACTATTCGGAGCGCCGGGCGTGCGCACTCGTTGGCCTGAATCGTCGGACGTTCCGGCGGCCGGTGTCGCCTGACGCCGACCATGAAGTCCGGCAACGGATGCGCGAGCTGGCGCAGGATCGGCCACGGTTTGGCTCGCCCCGCCTGCATGTCTTGCTACGGCGGGAGGGGCAGGTCACATCCGACCTTGAAGACGCTGAATGACAAAGACCCCGCCGCGATGGCGCGATGGCGGTCATCCTTGCACAGCGGCAAAGTCGGCACGCCGTAAACGCCACGACCCCGCCTTTTGAGGGGC
>NZ_JACFYJ010000092.1:0-33528 GCF_037126505.1 Paraburkholderia bengalensis | reverse complement strand
TCCCGGTGCCGGTTAGCCGGCGGCCGGTCAGCTTACGATGGTCCGAAAAGCGGACATCTGAACTTGGCTAAAAGCGGACATTACAACTTAGCCACTACACATACGATCCGTTGATAATTTATGTTATGTCAAATTAAGAAATCCGAACGACCGCATCACGGACGCCAGCAAAAATCCTACATCTCGTCGATGATTGCTTCAGCCCGCACGAGACTCCTCACAACGAGTATCACGGCAGGCATTTCGTCATCGTAGTAGTTCCACGAAAACTTGAGAAACAGCGGCGCGAGGAAAGGCCAAAAGACCGCATGAGAGGAGATTTTCGAAAAATTTCAATGTTTTCGTGGGCTCGTTTTTCCCATATCCACGAAAAGATTGAAAACGTTGGTGCCGACGTCTCACTACAAGTTGCGAAGTTTTTGGTTATTGAGCGCACTTTGCACGGCATGTTTTGAAAAAGCACCGCGCTAGGTCGAATCGATGATCCGAAAGTAGTACTTGTATTTTACATAATAAAAATGCACCAATAGAGGGCGCAAAATATTCTACCAATTTGGTCAAGTATGGCATAAAAATCTATACGAAGGGCGAAGTCGTTTGGCGGATGGACGTCTTGCCACGGTTGCAGAACCCATGGCTCGGCTTCATCGCGATGAAGATGGATACGAAGTCCGCAAAGAATCCCGCAATTACGGTCGAAACGAAATCGCAACGATTGGCCTTATTGGTGGCCTAGCCATGTATCGGCCAGTTTGATGCTGCTCCGCCCGGACATTGTTTTCCGAGAATCGTACGTTATCTTCGGCGCCGCCGATGGTACGGGAGGGACGTCCGGCTCGCTCTGCACATCCCAAAGGAGAGGCGCGGTGTAGTCGTCAGCGGTTATAACGAGCGGCGACCTTGTGAACAGCCAGAGCAGATAGCGATACGGTCCAATGTTATTCGCCTCGCAGGTCTCGGCGAGTGAGTAGCGATTGGCGCTCGTCTTGGCACCAACAACCATGTCCGCGAACAGCCAACCCTTGCCAAGCCAGCAAAACAGACGTCGAACACCACGCCGTTGATGTGCCGCCGAAGTGCGGCTTCGTGTTCCGAGCGTCGCTCGAGGATGCGATTGTGGCGACCAGAACGAGCAACGTTATTAATTCTGCGTCGACGTTTGGAAACAATCAGTTCCCCCACGATGAGTCTGGACTTGCCCCCGCATGACCGGACATGCGGTCACGCTTAGGTTGGTGAATTTGCTCGCTGGCGAAACTCGCGTGGCGAGCAGTATTTCAGGGCGCTGTGCGGATGCGACTCGTTGTAGTGGTCAAACGCGATGGCCAGGTTCTGCAACGCGGTTCTCGCGTCCGGCTTGGGCATCCACGACACGTAGTCTCTCTTCATCGTTTTGACGAAGCTCTCGGCCATGCCGTTGCTCTGCGGACTTCTGACCGGCGTCGTGATGGGTTTCAGGCCCACTTTTTTGGAGAACGTCAGCGTGTCCTCGGCAATGTAGCAGGAACCGTTGTCGCTGAGCCATTCGATTTCGTTGTCGGCTTTCAGCGCACCATCGAAACGGTTTTCTACAGCCTGAAGCATCACATCACGCACCATGTCTCCGGTATAGCCTCCAGTGGTCGCAGCCCAGCTCATGGCCTCCCGGTCGCAGCAGTCGGGTGCAAAGATGACGCGCAGCGGTGAGCCGTCATCACAACGGAATTCGAAGCCGTCCGAGCACCAGCGCGCATTGCTCCGGTCTACCGCGACCCTGCCGTCGTGTCGGCGCGTTGACTGAGCATGGCGCGGGCGGCGTTCGAGCAGCAGACCGTGGGTATGCATGACCCGATAAACCCGTTTTGCATTAACGCGAGGCTGCCCCTGTGCGTCCCGGTTTCGCCGTAGCAGGGCCCAGGCGCGCCGGTAGCCGTAAGTTGGCAAATCAGCGACCAACTCTTGGAGCTCCGCGACGAGCGGCATGTCGTCACGGGCGGGCGTCTTGCGCCTGTCGACCCATTCAGCGTCGCGCTTTGATTTCACCGCGAGATTCGAGCGCGACACACCCAGGACTTCGCAGACCGTCTTCATCGGTCGTCCCCCGGCAGCAATGGTGAGCGCGCAATCAATTTTTTTGCCCGGCCGTACTCCACTGCTTCGCGGAGGATTTCCACTTCCATCGTCTTCTTGCCCAGCAGCCGCTGGAGTTCACGAATCTGCTTCATCGCTTCGGCCAGGTCGGACGCCGGCACCACCTGCTCGCGGGCACTGACTGCTGACAGGCTTCCGTGCTGATAGAGCTTGCGCCAGGCGAACACCTGGTTTGCATTCACCTGATGACGACGGGCAACTCCGGAAACGCTTGCTCCGGGCTCGAAGGTCTCGCGCACTATAGCGAGCTTCTCCTCGACAGAGCGCCGGCGGCGCTGTTCGGGCTGGGTCAGAACTTCAATCGGTTTCACGTTAGAGCTGGGCTTAAACATAGGCGTAAGACTACCTCAAAGTTTAAGCGTTACCTCGTGTCCGGTTTTCGCGGGGGCCGGCCCAGAGTCACTCTGTTCAGAGATCAACAGATGGGTGAGATGGGCGAGCTGCGTTCAAAATCCGTCGCTTTACTATTGAAGCTTGTGAGAAGAGGAGCACCGATGCTGGTTACATCGGCGCTCCATACAGCTGATACGCCTGGCCAATCATCCTGTGCTGCATTTTGTGCAGACGCCTGACCCAGAACGCGCTCGCCACCAACATCGTGCCGAACGACACTACGAACGGCAGAACATGTTCAGTTGACGGGCCTGCCGAGTGTTCTACCAGCCACTCGAGGACCTGTTCTGGCACCGACTCTATGGCAGCGGGCAGCGCTGCCGGAAGAACGGTCTTGGTTTGGATAGTTGCTACGCTTCTCATAGTGAGTGTCCTGTGGTTGTTATGAGGCAAGGGCGCCGACGGTCGGCGCCCTTGGCCATTGGAGACGACCGGGCGCCACTTGTCTACAACCACACCTACTCGAAGCAATCGCGGGTCAATTATGACCCGCTGTACTGGTTCGCAATCGCGAACTGGATTACGTATATATTCCAAATGCTTATTTGCTACTACTATTGGCCGTCGGACTTTTGTAGGGTTCATCCTCGACCGGCAGAGTCTGCTCCTCCCATACGTCTCGTACAAATACTTTGGTAGTCGGGCAGGATTGCGTTGTTCAGCATTAGCGCAGTCCAGGCAGGGGGCAGTGTATGCACATGCGCGATCTCATGGAATTTTATGCCCAAACTTAATCAATCAGACCTCCACTATCAAGACTACAGCTGGGTCGCAGTTCCCGGTGATGATCCGACGAAGACTCGCGCCGATCGTACGCGGTTTAGTCGGCACGAGGGATATGAAGTCCTCGATCTGATTAACTCGTTCACTGCTGCGGGTGGTGGTGATCTCGACCGTCGCGCGCGACTGATCATCGAATAGATGTTGCATGAAAAACTGCCTTCGAACATCCAGGCTAGGGACGGCGTGAAGCAATGGGTTACGACAAGTTATTCGACATTAAGCGCTCTATATCCGCGTTGATGTAGTGAGCTGCGGCTGCCTGCCGGTGCAATGCGCATTGCACAAAATGCTTCCGTCGAACGTCGATAACAACCACAAAGGCGTGTGGGAGTGTCCGACGGGTCGGACGAAGCCGATAGTTTTCCGGCGGAAAAATCCAGGCGAAAAAAAATGTAGCTGTTTGAGGTCAGCAGCATGTAAGGGTGCACGCGCTTCCTGACGCACACCGTCGGTCGTCGTCGCACTTATCGAGGCATTCGCGCGATCGGGCCGGTCGGCCAGTTCGTCCACGCGCTTGCATCATTGTACGAGCCCGCACCACGTCGATGTCGTGCGCAGCGCACGTTGATTTCCTCGCACGACTAGGCTGAACAGCTCAGGACGCAGGCCGCGAGACTGGAAAGGTACTATGCTGACGCCGGCATCACGGATATCGATGTCGTCACTGATCTGGGCAGCGGTCTGAACTATCGCAAGAAGGGTCTGCAACGACTGCTGGGTCACATCCTTCGTGGCCGCGTCGCACGCCTGGTGTTGGTCACGAAGGACCGGCTGCTGCGTTTCGGCAGCGAATTGCTGTTCCGTATCTGCGAGTTTTTCCACGTCGAAGTCGTCGTGCTGGACGCGGCCCCGGACGTGAGCCGCGAACAGCAGCACACGGAAGACCTTGTTGAGATCCTGACGGTCTTCTCATCGCGCCTGTATGGCTCGCGCAGCCGCAAGATCCTGCGGGCGCTGGCGGCCTGATGCAGTCGACCACGCAGACCCGGTTGTATCTGCCTGAAGCTGACGCACGACTGCTCGACCGGATGGGCGAACTGCACGGCTCGATGAAGCGCAAGCTGTATGCGCGTATTGCGGCCCACGGTGGCAAGGCAAAGCCGCACAAGACAGCCTTCTGCCGTGAACACGGTCTTTCCGCGCGCATGTTCAACGCGATCGCCATCGAACTGCAGGGCCTGATCGACGGCACGCGGGAACTGCTGAAGGGCGAGTGCCAGGATCTTGGAAAGGGCATCGCCCGCCTCGGACGCCAGCTCCCTGGGAGTAACATGATCCCGTGAGGCAACACGGCCGGCCAACATGATTGTCGCGGTCCAGCTCCCCGTGTGCCGCGCACAGATTGACGAAATTGATGCTGAGGAAGGTGTGCGAACAGCAGCAACGCTCCATTAGGTTTCCCCGTTCATCAAGCGCAACGACCAGTGAAGCGTAGATGGGCGATGTCTATAAGGTTCTTATCCTCGTTCGGTCATCGCTTGCTCTCTGGTCGATGGTGCACTTCAATGTCGGGCCATAGGCTGCGAACGTGTCGGGAGCGATTGTTCCGATACGCCAACTCTGTCGGTTGCGGAACGGAGAAGGTTGTGCGTAGTGGCCCAGTTCTGGCGACACGATGAATCGTGGCCGGACCGACGGTGACATTCAGAAAGCGTTATTTCACTTACGTTTTTTTGTCATATCGCAACGCAAAAAGTGCTGAATAGGCTTGGCCATTTAATGTCAAAATGACACTAAATCGATTTATATAAGTTATTGATTTACAGAGATTTTATGGTTTCAATCAAAAAACAATATTTATACGTTGATTTCGAAATATACATCCATTAATCTTTAATCAAGCGCACAAATTCTCACGCAACAACTATGTCCGAAGATCAAACCGAATTCCGCCAGAAATTTATCGACGACTTCGTCGATTTTATGAACCGTTGCAACTTCCACTACGCCGCGTCACGTTCCTTCTCGAATATTCTTTGTGACATCGCGTACTGCTATCGCCCGTCCATCCGATACTGGGAGCGGTTGACCACCGCGCTCATTATTGAGGCGCTTGAGACGTACATGCCAACGCTGGGTACCGATCATCCTGACAATGTGTCATTCCTTCAGGAACGGATCGCAGACCATTTGTATATGCGACAACACGACGAGCGAAACGCTTTGTTGCTGGCAACCTTGCCGGCCGCAACTCGACCGGAGAACGCAGAGGAGGCTGCCGACTGGATTTGCGAAGAACTTGAGCGCATAGGCGACGAAGAGCATCTCGAATTTGCGGAGCGCGACGGAGCAAAGTGCGGCGAGGCGGCGCTTATTCATCTTGCAGTGTTGGAAACTGGCGCTAACGATAACCGAGTGCTGGATCCGCATGCCGATTATGCGCATTTTCTGCTCGCTCAAGCGAAGGCATCTTCGCAAAGCTCGCGAGGCGTAAGGTAAGGCCGGCTCTTCAGGTGTTGCGCCCCGACAGCTTGGTTCGTCTAAAGACTGTCGATGCTCTTGTTGTCGTCGAGTCCATATGCCGCACCCAGACATTTGCGGGGCGCTCCGGACACTAGCTGTCGCTACATTGAAAAGGATTTGATTAAAAATGCAACAAAGTAAAAATGATCGTTCCTCCACCATCTACCTGTCGACCTATAAGGGCGGCACCCCGGGGCTGAAGCGGTTTGTCGGCGTTCCCTGTATGGTCTTCGAGCAGGCTGCGAGTGAATGGAGAGGCGATGACGAAACGGCGCACAGTCAGCCATTTTTTTCGCTGGCGGTTGCCAAAAACGAAAAGACAGCCGTCCTGATTCTCGAGACTCGCGTCGGCCGCTGTTTTCACTATGCGTTGATGGACATGTCGGACCGCAAGCTGGGTGGAACGCTGGATATCTGGACGAAGAATCGTGGTTTTGTTGTTGTTCGGAAGTTGAGCACAAGCGTCAGTGTGGGGCTGTGTCCGATTGACGAGGAAAACATTCGGTTTCTCAAGAGGCACCGTCGGGATACGTACAAACCCAATCCTGCAGAATTTATCCGCACTACACAATCGTTCATCGAGCGCAAATCGTTCGAAGAGCTCGCAACTGAAAAGCTGCGCGCCGAGGGCTACGATGAGAGCGTCACTCCGTTTGTCGAGGTCCAGATTCTTGAGAACGCGGCAGTTCGAAACGACATCAGCTGGCAACAGGGGAGCAGTGAAATGCGTGTATCCGTGCAGAATGCATCTCCCGGCAGTGTCGGCGCATATGACTTCATCCCGGCGCCCGCGTCAATCGGATTGATGCAAAAAGCCAGTAATTTCGCCGGGACGTCAAAGTCTGCATCGGAGATGAGGCCAGATACGCCGGTGCTCGTCTCCACCATTGACCTGAACCGATACCTGAGTCTCGCACGGGTAGAGGGCTCGTTTGGCTTTGGCCATTTCCGGTTTGATGGTCGTATCGTACTGTCAATGCGGCTTCAATCTGGCTCTGCGCAGATATACTGGCTTGCAGATGCCGCCGACGCATCTGTGTGGGACGCCATCGACGTCATGAAGCAGAATGGGGAGGTTGGCTTCATGCTGGAGGAAGGGCGAGGAGGTGTGTTTGTCCCGTACACGCTGTCGCCGCATCAGGAGGATATTCGCATCCTTCGGGCGGAATGCATGAGCCACCCGGGCGGTCTTTCGGACGCAGCTGCCCGGCTGGCCAGTAGCGGCATGGTTCAGAAAAATGCGACCACGGACATTCCCGGGACTCGCCTGGAATATGTTCACGTGAACTTGCTGGCGAGCGAATCTGTGGCGCTTATGCTTCAGGCGCTCCAGGCATCGTCTCCTGGTATGGCGGAGCAGTGCAGCGATTCCCCTGAGGCTGACATGGCGGACGCGGGCCATTCAATCCATTGAGTCAGAGGACCGGCCGACTCTGCGAGACATGAGCGGGTCGGCCGTCTGCCGCGATTCGGTCAGCTGCTACTCGCCAGTGCAATGTCTGGACGATCAGTGTTGCGCAATCAAGGTCTACGCTATCCGGTCGGCTCGCGTCTGAGTCTGCATTTGATGCTCGGGGGCAAAGGGAAGCCGGATGAATCCGATTTCACGATCTCGTCGTACGAGCGCGAGAAGAACAGAAAAACGCCATGTATCGAAGTTCGGAAGAGTTGATGTACGGCTCCTTTCCAAACGGTGCTTCAGCCGGGCGCGTTCATCGGCATGACAGTCCTCCAGCACTGGCTCGTTGAGGACAGGGTCAGCGATGGGCGGTCCCTGTTACTATACTTTGCCGTCGCGATCTACCCGGATTGTTGAAATCGCTCGTCGACCGACCTCGGAACGCGCCATGTCGCGTCGTCCGGCCATTCACGGTCTGGCGGAGCAGTCTTTCATAGTGCCAGATTTTTTCTGGACTGTCACGATGCTCGACAACCGTTCTGATGCCTATCGTTTGCTTCGCACCCTTGGTGCGCCAGCACGTCTTATCCGGCATGTTGAGCTCGTTGGTGAGGCTGGCGACGCACTTATGGCGGATCTGCGTTTGCGCGGGATACGTTTCGATGCGCAGCTCGTCGAATGTGGCATCGCCGTCCACGACGTCGGCAAAGTGTTATTTCCGGCGGAACTGGACGAGCCAGGAAACCAGCATGAGGCCGCAGGCGAGCGTATGCTGCTTGAGCATGGCGTTGACCCAAGAGTGGCGCATTGCTGCGTCTCGCATGCAGCTTGGGCGGGCGATGAAGTCACTTTGGAAGAACGACTTGTTGCGCTCGCCGATAAACTATGGAAGGGCAAACGCGAGGAAACACTTGAGCTTTTCGTCATTGAGGATATAGCGGCGCGGTTCGGTGCCACCCGATGGGAAATGTTCGTGGAGCTCGACACGTTGTTTGAAGACATTGCACGGGGAGCCGCCAGCCGACTTGAGCCAAGCAGAATTCTGTGAGTTCCGCGATAGTGGGCCGCAATCAATAGCAGGATCGGGAAAACGCCTGTATCGGCTTTTTCTACATGGTTGACGAGCGCGTAGGACGACGGGCATAGCGTCCCGACGCCGTTGTCTGTGCTGGGGTAAGCACGAGATTCGTCGGACGAAGCGCGTTCCTCACCCGACGAGGCACGTAGAAACCAATCGCGTCTCGGTGATCCATCTGCATTGGCAATTCGATGAGATTCCATGAGCTCGCAATGGAGCTCGAAAGTCCCTTGGCAAAGATGCTCACAGAGTCTGAGAATCTGACTGGTCACCTAACTGCCATAGCTTGCACTCGTCGCCCTTCAACCCTGTAGGTGCCGACGATGAACGATGGGCAACTGGTATCGCATCGAAGCTGCCTCAACCACTGACTGCTATTGCCGCAGACTTGCGCCTTCAAAGGTACATTTCTCGTTGCGACGTGTAGCCGAGATACTCGGACCATATCGGGATAAATTCGGTCGCTGCACTCTGGATGCAAAAACATCCAGAACCTCATGCAGCCGCCTCGTGCAAACCAATCCTCAAGTGGGTTGGTGGAAAATCGAGAATTCTCAATCAAATCCTGCCACAGCTGCCGACCGGCCGCAGGCTCATCGAACCATTTGTTGGAGGGGGAGCTGTTTTTCTCGGCACAAACTATGAGGAATATGTGCTCTGCGACCGTAATGCACATTTAGTCGAACTGTACTCGGCAGTCGCGAATCAGTGCGAGGACTTTCTCGCCGTTGCTGCTCCGTACTTTACCGAAGACTTCCGCAGTAAAGAGCAGTACCTTGAGGTCAGAGAAGCGTTCAATCAGGAGAGAGATCCGCTAGCTCGTGCTGCGAAATTCTTGTATCTCAATCGCTTTGGTTTCAACGGGTTGTGTCGTTACAACAGGTCCGGCGGATTTAATGTGCCCTACGGAGCACCGAAGGCTTTGCCCAGGTTCCCCGCCGACCGGGTGCATGCGTTCCGCGACAAGGCACGACGTTCGTCATTCATGTGCGCTGATTTTGCTGATGCCATGCGGATGGCGGAGCGTGGCGACGTGGTTTATTGCGACCCGCCGTATCTTCCCCGAGATGATAGCACTGCGAGCTTCACGGGCTATACAGCAGCTCGTTTCGGAATTGAGCGTCAAAAGGAACTGGCGGCCTTGGCATCAGACCTCAGCGCGCGCGGTATCCCGGTCGTGATCTCGAATCATGATTGCGAGGTCGCGCGGCAGATTTACAAGAAGGCAAGACTCATAACACTTGAAGCCCGTCGCTCGGTCAGCGCAGACTCAAACGGTCGCAGTAGCGTTCGCGAGTTGTTGGCCATCTTCGAGCGCTGATGCCGCGATAACCTGTTGCCCAAAGAAGGGTATCGGACTCGTGAGTTCAATTGGTGTGATCCGTGGTTTCGTCAGCCCCACGCTGTTGGGTTTTATCAAGACTCAGACAGGAAGTTTGTCAAATGGCATCTACTTCATCGCGGCCGTGATGGTGGTCGGTGGGCTTGCTGTCCTTCTTGCGTTGCCCAGAAATGCCGTGCGAGTTGGCAGTGTTGCTCTCGGGAAGCTCAAAAATGAAAGCGGAAGCCATTAACAAGAGATACCTGGCTATTGACGTTCTCCCCGCGCTCAGCCTGTGGCTGCCGCGCACGAGAAAGCGACGCACCGGAGACCTGAAGTCGGCATGTTCCTTGAGATTCTACATCGCGGAGGCCGCATTCTACGAAAGTCGCTCGGGCGTTCGAGCCTCAGAGCTCCCGCACGAGCGAAAGATATGGGGAAAATCATAATCATAGGTCGCGCGAGGGAGGTTCATCCTGTTTTTTCGATAGTTGTCGTTGCTCCGGGCGCAGTGTCTATACCTAACAGGATTCATTGACGAGGGCTGTCATAACCGACCTCCGGTCAGGAATCTTTCGGCACGAGGCGCGCGACCAGATCGATATCAAGAATCTGCTGCAGATCGAGTTTGTGAATGCAGCGAAAGTCAAGGCGGTTGTCCGGCAATGCACAGCGCAACGGAATGGAGCACGCCTGCTCTCCGCATCATCCAGTCAAAGTCAGTTGATGTGCATGTGATCAGGTCGAACGACTAATACATCAATTTCTATTTGGTTGGTTGACCCGAATACTATGTTCATCAGTGTCCACCAATGAGAAATGCCATGAACACAAAGATTTTTCAGGAAGGAGAGAAAAGCAAGGCTATCTGCGCGCATTGCGCAGAGCTGGTCGACACGACGTTTATTCGTCGGGATGTTGCATTCAGTGATGGAGACGGGATTGCATGGAATATACTTGTGGCTGTTTGCGACGTCTGCGATAGGGCGGTCACGACGCCTGCGCAATCGACTCCGGCTATACGAGAAGTGCGGCAACGTGATGAGAATCAGTAGAGGTGCAGCTTCGTGCTATTTATCTGGATGCGTTAGACTTGGCCCCTTACACGGTCGATAATCAAAGCTCGACCGATTTTCGAAAAGTGTTGATGACGGTCTGTCCCCACCGCTTTGCAACTGGGGAATACTCGGCTGAGGCGCTGGTCAGCGCATGTATAGCGACAAAGGCCCGGTATAAAGAACGAAGGGGTGGTGCGCGCCGACGGCTTTCACTAAAGGTAGCGTCACACGTCCGTCGTGACGGTATCGTCGATGCTTGCCGACAGGGTGGACAACCGGCACTCACGGCGCGACGCCTATTGGAGACCCGCGCTTGGTATCTTCATACGATACGATACCGGGAATCGGGCCTTGACTGAAATGTGCGTTCAGCTACGTAGATTCATTGGTTGCAGCAGCTAAGCGCGATCAGAAGGCGGTTTGTTGCATCGCCGAGCTAGGCTTACGCTACACGCTCTCCCGTTTGCCTGCATGAATTCTGGATGTCGAGCATAATTCAGTAAATTGCATCCGGAGCGTGGTGATGACTGGGCTGTTCGATCGGCTAGATGGGCTGCTACACCTTTATCTGATACGGGCGCATCTGCTTCACAGCAGAACATGGCGCGGGACGTACAACGTGCGACGGGAAAGCGGGAAAGGTCAGTTTTTCCTCGTTTGGGGTGGATCGTCGACAGTCATGCGACAAGGAAGTGGCGGGCTACCTGTTGATGAGCATAGTCTCATCATAAGCACTCGATCCAGTGTCGACAATATCGTCAGTAATGTGGTGGGAGACATGCATCTGGCGGGCGGGAGCCTGGACTTTGAGGGAGACCTACCGAATCCGATTATCGATGCATTGCCCGAGATCGTATGCTCACCCCTTTCCGGCATAGTCGGGGCGGCATCGACCCTGCAATTATTATCCGAAGTCGCGCCGGACAGCGTTGCCCGACGTGAGGCGCTTGCTGTTTACCTGTTCAACGTCTTTCTGACCCAGTTGCTTCGCAATCTGATAGATACGAAGCAGATCGATAGCGGATTGCTGTCAAGACTAGCGACCCCGAAGCTGCGAAAAGCCATTGTTTCCATGCGTGAGAAACCGGGCCTTGATTGGTCGCTAGACATGCTGGCACAGACTGCGGGGATGTCTCGGACCGCGTTCATCAGCAGCTTTCGGGAGACAGTAGGCTATACGCCAGAATCAGATTACCGGCTAGCGGATAAGCGAGAAATCAGGGTCTACTGGGAGCCAAACAAGCGATGGCATACGCGATCCTGCGAAAAAACGGGATCAACTTTGGTGATCTGGATTTTCCCGGTGCGGTCGGCTCTGATGTTGCCGAGCTGGAAGGCATGCTCAGTCAATGATGCGTACGAGATAGCGCTTCGAAAACGCAGATTGCCGGAAGTCTGGCTGTCGACTGAGGTGCTTGCGTAACAGGCGATCGCGCTTCGCGGGAAAGTCGTAGGTGAGAGCGTCGGATTTCAGAGTGAACCGGGCCGAAGCAGACATCGTTGCAATTGCACATAATGAATACATTGAGACTGCGCATCCTCGCCGTATTTTCGTATAGCTATTTCATCTCGTATGTTTTTCGTGGTGTCAATCTTGGTTTCGCACCATTCCTCGCTCGAGAGCTGGGTTTAACGGCCTCTGATCTCGGTGCTCTGACAAGCGCCTACTTCCTTGGGTTTGCCATCGCTCAGATTCCAGCCGGGGTCTTGCTTGACCGTTATGGCCCGCGTCGGGTCACAGCCTCGGTTATATCATTTGCGGTAGTCGGCGCGCTTATCTTCGCCAGCTCTCATAATGTACTGGGCATGATGCTTGGTCGCCTCATGATTGGCGCGGGTGTTTCGGTCTGTCTCGTGGGGGCTTTCAAGGCTACCGCGCAGCATTTTGAGATTGCCCAACTTCCGCTCGTCAACGGAATAGTGACGTCGACAGGAGGAATCGGAGGCGTAGTCGTTGGTGCGCCGCTTTCCCTGCTGATGACCTTGACAGACTGGCGAACAATTTGCTTCAGCCTCGCAGGTTTGACCGCGCTTGCTGCTGCGATGGTGCTGATCGGCGCTCCTTCGGACAATACAGGCGGGACGCGTGCGAGCGTTGCGGAACAGTTTTTGGGGTCGCTTAACGTGCTGCGTAGCAAGACATTCTGGAAGCTCACGTCCTTCCCGGGGCTAGCGCAGGCGGCATTCTATGCAATGCAATCTTTGTGGGTGGGCGCGTTTCTCCGCGACGTTGTGCCGGCAGGCGCTGGGAGTGCTACGCGCGTTGGCACGCTGGTATCCGTCCTTGGAACATCGTTTATCGTCGGAAATATCGGCTTTGGGATAATCGCGCGACTGCTAAACCGGCACGGCATTCGGACGCAACATTTTGCCGGTTCTCTATTACTTTTGTTCATAGCAGTTCAAGCTGTGATCGCAGCACGAGTCGAAGTACCAGAGACTTTGCTGTGGGCGATGTATGGAGCATTGGGGAGCACGGGCTTCATAACATATGCGGTCCTGCCAGAGTACTACCCAGTCAATCTCATCGGGCGTGTGAATACGGCATATACGCTTGTTATATTTATAGGGGTTTTTGTTGTGCAAGTTGCAGTTGGCAATGTGCTTGGATATTGGCCAGAGATGCAGGGGCATCACCCTGCTGTGGCACATCAGATCGTCTGGGCAAGCCTAACAATACTGCAGATATTTGCAGCACTTTGGTACTTCGCGCCAGCTGGTTCCAGCGTGAAGCGATCTGCATCGTCGAGATTTTTGCAATAGAGGGGTGCGCGCGCAAATCGGCCTTTGGAGGGATACTGATGGGTACACCGTCCCGTAATGGCTCACCGTTCCCGGAAGTCCTCACCTTGAGTGATGTACCGGGCTTGCTAAGCCGAATTCTATCCTGTATGCACATGCTGTTGCATCAAATCTTGTTGCGACTCTACAGGCGGTTCCATCTGTTGAGTATGGGCGAACATGCACCGCCATTTCAGCATTGAGGCACGAGGAGCATCTCACATGTTGCCGACTGCCTTGAGCCGGTCCAGTTCGTCGACCAGTGTATCTACGTAACGATCATGAATGTCACAATCCTGCAAGGACGACTGAAGTATTCGCACGTAGTCAGCATTGGTCCCAATGCTACCCGAGGCATTCGCAATAATAGGGGCGATATGCGAGATGTCCGAATTGATCTCGTGATATACGTGCAAACAGTTGGCTACAAAAACTAAAGCCTTGATTTTTCGCCCGTCGGCAAGAATAATGTCCGCCCATGTAGGGATGTAAGCTCCGGCGATCATCTCTCGAATCCAGATGAGGCGCAGTTCTTCGACGAGTTTGTCGGCAGGTAACCTGAGCACCACGCCATCGGTCGAGCCACCAGACTCGAGAGAGAGCATTCGTCCTGGGGTCTCGACGCTTCCTCTACCTGCAACCACCCGTAGACAAAAGCTTCTGTGCCAGCCATGTAGCGTTCCGACCCGTCTGGCGTCAAACTCGAAAAGTGGATTCCAGATTAGCGAGCCGTATCCGAAAAGCCAGACGCCGCCGTCTGCAGGCCGAGCTGCAAGGGTATGATTGAGTGAAGCCTCGATTTTCTCCAAAGGCCAAATGACATCCCCGAGCGCGCTTGCGAAGGCGTCTTGGTAGGCACCCGACAAGATCAGCTTCCTTGATAGCACTTTTGCCTCTGCTTCTCTTGACTTACGTTAGCGCGAGTGATTGTGAGTCTGTCATTTCACAGTGGTTACGGCGTCAGCTGTGTGATTTCCGATGCCGACTCGCGTGGATTCCTTTCGAGCTCTTGGCTGCCCTACGTTGAGCGCATCATCTGCCGGTCGAGAGCGTCACGATCTTCTGATTGGCAAAGGAGTATGCGAATATCGAGGATACGCTTTTATGTCGCAGTGTGCTCGCGCGTTGCCTTGCAGAATCGCGCTTCCTTCCGATAACATTGCATCGTTGAGACTGCAATGCGAGTGTCTCGCAATTTTGCATGCAGGAAAGGTAACCTTAGCATCGACGCAGACGCAGTGTCACTCAGCAAGATCACATTTATTCTCCCAGATTTTGAGCAAAATCAGGCTAACGGTGTATGATGTGCTAGCCCGTGCCACGAACGCAGAACGAAAAAAAATTTCGGTTTCTCTTGAATTTGACTAATTCGTCAAGAATGAAAGGTAAAATCGCAGACGAAGAGGCTCGTTCACGGTTGATTATCTGGATTCGTCGCAGAATGGAAGAATTCGGCATCACACCAGACGCGCTCGCTGAATCAATTCAGCATGATCTTGATCATTCACCGGTATTCCGCGATGCGCGTGGTAATGAATGGAACGGGCTTGGCGAGATGCCGGACTGGCTCATCGCAGCCAAAAACGCGGGGGTAAATCCTGATTTTTTCCGGATTGAGCCTGTTCCACAGTCCGTGGGGAAAGCTGCAAAAAGTGACGCCGATCATCGGCAGATGGATCTTTTCCATGAGCGATGATTGGTCGGGAGAGCAGACCTCCAGCCAATGCCTCACGTGCGCTACAGGTTTTTTGCTCTGACACCGGAGGCTCAACTTTGCCTCCATCCGTACTCCATGCACGCTCGTCAGAAAAACAAGTTCGGAGTAACGTGGAAAAGCTTCGCAGCCGAACAAAATCGAAGGTCTAGCAATTGATGAAAGACAAACGCCAAACATGCCTGGCGTTTTCTGTACGCTGCCCAAGAAGTTATTGTATCGGACCGCCATCGCAAACACGGCTGTTCAGATCTGCTGCTCGTTGGGCAGCCCCAGCCGCGCGCGCAAATTGCCGTGCCACTGTTTGCCCGGGTGCGGGCGGTAGTTCCGTTTGATTGCTTGTCACACCGACCTCGTGAAACGCGTTATTGGCGACGTTGTATACGTAACGCTTTTCGATTCCAGACTGTACTACGACTCTCTGCGGATAACCGCTTGCGAAATCGGCATCGACGTATCCGGGCTGCACGCCCGGCGCCTCGCATCTGTCAAGCAACGTTGAGTGACTGCTCGGAACCGCCGCACAGGCAGGTGTCGTGACTGATTTGTTTATGCCTGTGTTCCGGATTACGCAAGTCGCACCTTTGACTTCCTCGCCGTGATACGTAAAGTGAACGTCGATGTTCTGCGTTGCTCCGTAATGACTGGTCATCCAGGCGGTCCCACACCCGCTGATGAATAGTGCGACACAAACACCAGTGAGCGCTGCGAATCGCAAAATCTGTTGCCCAGTAGTTTTCAGTCCCTGTTCAATCATGGCTCGATTCGGCTTATTCGCCCATACGGTGTTGTCCAAACGCCATGCCCGACATGTCGAAGCCAGAGCACGACCCGTCGACGTTGTCGAACGCGCTGCCCGTTGCAGGGTTCACGCACGCAGCGAACCGTGTTCGGTGACCATCTAAGTAGGTGCACGTACAGGCGCTGTTTTCGCAAACCGTGCGCCATCTCTGCTCGTGCGCGCTCGCCGGAGGCAGTGCGAGGTGTCCGTCGCTGAAGACATGCGCTGCTTCATCGCCACACCGGCCGGCCTTCATGCAATTGTCGTAAGCAGCGTCGATTGCTTTCTGACGGTCAGGAGAAAACGCCCAGCTGAGATTCCCGTCTTCGCGCTCGTAGATGGCCCACCAACCGTGCCTCGCGTCGCCATCAAGAACACGGCATTGCTGCGGATCCGCGCCCACGCGCGAGGCGCCATCCTTGCAGCGTTGTACCGAACAGGTATTAGCCTGGTGAAGGTCCTTTTGGTCCGCGCACCAGAAATACACATAGCCTTGGGCAGTCTTTGATGCTGAGATGGCGGTAGCAGCGTTCGCCTTATAGGCGACCAACGCCAGGCTCAAAGCTACGCAACAGGGCAGGAGAAATCTTGTCAGCATGGCCTCTTAACTCCGGACGTTGAGCCTGTACGTGTACTCGAAGGTCGGACCGGCGATGTACATTGCGATCGGATAGCCGGCGAGCGTGGGGGTTGGGAAGTAGGCGAAAGCGCCGGACACAGCGACCGCGCCCGACGCGCCCGTGAAGGTGCCGGTGAACTCCGCGACGCCCGTCGACGGGTCATAGCTCTTCGTCGCAGCCGTCAGCGTTCCTGAGGCGATACTCGCGCTGATGTTGCCCTGGCTATCGATAGTGAAATCGACTTGTGGAGTCCACGCGTAGGTCGTGAGGTTGCCGGAGACGCTAACCGGTATGTTGAGCACCTGCCCGAGATGACCGGCAAACCCGGCAATTGAAGCAGGGCGTACAGGAGGAGCCGAAGAGCCGAGTTGGCCAAAGGTGAGCTTTGTCGGGATCACAAACCGATCGATTGAGCCGGCTTTTGATGCTGGTCCTGTCTCAGTGAAATTGATGTCAACGAGCGACGCGCTGGCGCTTCCGGTGCCTGTATAGGCATCAGCAGGGATAGATTTACCTGCAACATTGACCGCGCGTTGGTTGGTAACCGTATCGTAGAACCAGAAATTGGTAAGCGTTGCGGTGATGTAATTGGGATCGAGCGAAATGTCTGGAAGCAGGGCGGAGTACTGTGCCGTGAAAGTGCTGTAGCCGCCACATGTGCCGAACATTTTGCCGCTAACAGTGAACAGAGCAATCGTCGGATTGCCGGCGCTGTCGGCATAGCTTGTGCCGCAGTTATACCAGCCGGTCAATGCGACAGGCTTCGAGTTTTGCGATGAGTCGTTTCCGCCGCCGCATGCGGCGACGGCACCGCACAGCAACGTGAGATACACTCTGGTTATGGTTTTCATGCCGTATTTCTTGATGTAAGGACGTTAGAAATCTGCCGGCGCGGTCTCACGGCCGGCTGTCTAGATGCAAACGGGGCTTCGGCTGCCCCCTCGGCTAACGAGACGAAAACCGGTCAGCCCAAGGAAGGTCCCCAATCTTTGGCTGCCCTTCCAGATGCGTAACCTGACCGTGTGTCGCGGATTGAATGGATCTCACGGTGTCTACGATGGTTTTGTTCACCCAGACGTCTGGCGAGCCGACCATCGCATCGGCGATATCCTTCGTGAAACCAAAGACACCGCCAGATGTCTTCCGGAACACTGCGTAAATGTCGAGCTGGTAACCACCTTTGTAGGCGTAGAGGCAGTTGTAGAGATTGAGGTCGCTGTACCCCGTTATGGTCCGTGTGGCGTGGGAGGTCCACACCCCGCCATCACACTTTGCGGTGCGCAAGGTGGCGCCGCCGGACTGCTGTGATGCCATCTGCATCATCATGCCCATGCCGGTACCGTTGAACGCACTCCCGACGTCGACGAGCTGGAAGCGCCCCGGTTTTATCGGGATATCCATCGACATCATGAGAGGACGAGATTGCTGAACCCGATTGGAGTTCTGTCCCAGTCCGTCGGTCGCGCCCTTCACGACCGTATCAATATCCGCCGCCGTTTTTATATCGAAGATGTGGTACATCTCGACGGTTTTTGACTTGTCCGCGAGATAGTTGTTGATTCCGCCACATCCCCCGAGCGTTGCGAGAGCTGCAACTGCAAGCGGTAATCCGATCCCCTCGAAGATCTGATCCGGGGCGCAAGCAGCAACGTCGCCGATGCTGCTCCCGACATCGCACGAATGCTGGCGAAACTGGACGACGACGGTCGCCAGTTCGTCCGCCATATTGTTGAAGAGCTATGTGAACGGTTGGCACCGAAAGGTGCTCGTCACTGAAACGGTTCTCTTTTGATGCCCAGTGGAGCGCACCACGGTATCTGGCATGGGGTGCATCGGACGAATGTCCGAATCAGACGACAGCCCCCGGATGTCGCCTCATAAACTCATCAAGTTCCTTTTGCGCGCGAGATGGCGTTGCACCCGAAGGACCTGGTGAGCATTTTCGCGAAACAACGATCTGCAAGGTGGCGCTTCACGGAAATTCTGTGCGATGAGCCACGCGCCTAGGCGTTCGTAGAACGGAGGGCGGCTCTCGTATACCATCATCAGCTCTAGCGCACAGCGCTGCGCATTTGAACGGCATTCCCTTTACGGACTGTGGTTGAGCGGTGTGCTCTGCAGCATCTGTGTCAGCAGCGCTGGTTGACTCGGCGATGTCCGACGCTCGCGTTTGTATTACTTGTTCGCGATTCATCCCCTGTATCCGCGTGTTGAAAGCACAGCATGTGGCGCGGTTTCATTCTTTATCGGAGTCGACGACACTCGTTTATCGCAGGAACACGCACGCGCGGGCTTTACCAGTACGTGGATGCGAAGGACCGTCAGTGGAAGAGGGCGAGCGCGTAGCTGAACTGCCCTTGGTGCGAGGAGGTTGATAACGAATTTTTTATCGTGCATGCCGCAATAGCGCTGATATTTGAAAATGCCAATGGCGTGTGATTTAAGCGTGAGAGTTGTGCGAATGTATTGATAAGTCTGGCCATAAAAAATGTTTTCAAATCAACATGATCGAAAAATTGATTATTCCGTCTGGACGAAATAATTGAGATGGATGGGTTAAATACTATGTTGTTACTTCTGCGCGAAGTGCATATACTTTCGAGGAACAACGCCGAATAGGCCATTACTCAATTTATACGCAACAAAATGAACGCAAATCTCAATTCCGAACCTATTGCTCATACCGCTGTTCGCATTGGTGTCCTGGACCGGGCAGGCAATCGCGCGCAGTCCTTCAAAGAGGCCGCTGAGCTACGTGTGTCTGCACCCGTGTTCGTCGCGCCGGTTGATGAAGCACTGATGGACCACGTGAGTGGACGTGCGATTCTTCGGCAGGGTGTCATCCCATTGCCGACGGGCGGTGTTATGTTTGTCATCAGAATCCAGCTGAACGATACCCAGTTCGTCTGGCTGGCCGACCCCACGGACCAGGAGGTCTGGCGGGCTCTCGACGCGTTCCGGAAAACCAAACAGGCGGGATTCGAACTCAGGTCACCCGAACAAGTGTGTTTTGTGCCTTATGAGACGCAAGACACGACCGCCATCCTGGAGCGATTCAGGAGCGAAATCGGCCGGAAAGACCGGATGTTCATCGAGGCGGCGACGGCGCTCATTTCGTACGGCGACCCGGCTGTTACCTTCGAAAGCATGCGTCCCAATGTCAAAGTCAACCACCACCGCGTCTGCATTCTCATGACCGAACGAGTCAAGGCGACACTTGCTGAGCGCGGAGGCATTACCATTTTTGGACCAACAGCTGAAGCAGTTGTTAGCAACGGGCTAGTACCCGGGACAGCAACTGTGCAGTGAGTTGAGGAGGGTAGGTAGCCCTACGCATTGACTTTCATTGGATCGCGCGTTGTGCGTTGATAGCACGAGCGAAAGGCGTCGAGGAATACGAGCTAATCTCTACCCACAACGGTCACCGTAAGGTGACCGTTGCTTTTCAGTGCATCAGAAGTGTATGGGAACAATCCAGCCGGTCACTCTGGAAATTCGGGCCAACTGTCGTTGAACGGCCCGCTGTATACCGGAGCGCGTTTTAGAGGGCCGGCACCGAGAGGCATCGGACAGATTTCTCTAATGAGTGCGTCTACGTGTCCATCTTCTGTCCAGGACATGTCTTCGGCTGAATTTGAGTCCTCTATTCTGAGGGCATCGCGCGTGAACCAGGCGCCATCCGCCATCCAGCTGAACGGATACTCGACCAATAACGGAGGTGCATCATCAAACAGATACACAACCGGGATGTACTGTCGGAATAGTTTGAGAGTCGATAGATTTTCAAAGAACGGTATAGCGGGAACGTGTGCAGCGAGCCTGATTCCTGCAATAGCCTTACCCGGCTCGGCAATCTCGACATCAACTTGCCAGTGAGCGGTCTTACTGCTTAGGTCATGCGTACTTGTTCTTTGTGGGGCATTCAATACGAACACCTGTCGTTCATTGGTGTGAGAGCTCAAGAACCGTGGATACTGTTCCTTTCGAAGCAAAAACGCAGTCGTGTCATTCGCAGCCTTTACTTGAGCGAGATCACACCAGTCCCATCCTTCAGCGTACAGTTGAGCGTGGAAGCAGATATTGACGTTATCTCGATAATGGGCGGTGCGATTGCACTCGAAACGGTCGACGAGCGTAGCGATTATCGTCGGGAGCTGCTCCAGTTTCCTGACTCTTCCAAGTTGTATCCGACGAAGAAGGCCCGGGAAGAAGCGCTCTACGTCGAAGTCCCAGTAACCGTCCTGCGCGTAATTTAATGTCTCGTGGAGGAAACTGTCCGCGAGGGCGCCGGCTACTGACAGGCGCTCACAGTACAAGCTCAGCTGTTTCTGGAATCTATCGAACGTCCCTTCCTCGCGTAAACCGGCCATCAGTTCTGGCGTGTCTTCCTCAAGCCAGGTCGAGAGGACGGCTGCATCAAGGTTGGCGTAGAAGTGAGGTCCGGACTCGTACTGGTCTATCAATTTTCTGGCCACGCCAATCGCCGCTTGCATGAGCGAATCATCCTCGTCGTGCCAGCAATAGTTCGGAAGGAGGAGGGTGTTGACGTCGTCCTGATGTGCGAGAGTGCCGGACGCTTGTTGTTTCGTCTTTCGAGTGCTCATTGGGTCAGCCGCAATGGATGAAAACCAATATTGCGTACGGTTTTATCCGGCGGGCTTTGCTTCGTCACGGGAGCGGCCGTGTCAACAGTCTGGGCGGACTCGATCACCGTTGTTTTCTATCCTTCGTTCCGCGCAAAAAATCGCCGGTAGCGACGGATAAAACCCGTCGCAATACTGGTTTTCTCATTGACTTACGGGACCTGCAATGTCGACTGACTTGAACCTCTCTGCCGCCGAAGACTTCGACCCGCGCGACGCCGATAACACCGCTGACGTCGAATACGGCGACGACCTGGATTACGACTACGAGCCGCCCATGCCGTACGACTATCGTCAGCAATGGGCTGACAATCCGGCACAGTGGGCTGTTTTTTATGCAGCCAATCTGATTCGTACGTTCGGCACGGTCCCCGACTTCTACCAGAATCTTGACGAGTCGACCATTGAAAAATGGGTATTCGAAGATTATCCGGAGTTGTTCGAAACGCTGAGCGATGACAAAACGCTGGAAGAATTTCGCGTCGGCCTTTCCAAGTATTGCCGCATGCTGAAGGGCGCTGCATTGCTGGCGAACGAGATTCTGTTGCATCGTCGCGGGTTGCTCAGCCCGCTCCCGGCTCTTTCACCTGAGTGCAAGGAATTCTTCCCTGGATGGGCGTCGAGAATCTTGACCGAACCGGAGTGGTCATGGCATTCCCAACTCCCGGGACCTATCGCGGAGTTGCGTGGAAGATGGGCAACGTCAGAATTCTTTAACCCGCACGAAAGCGACGAAATCGTGCCTCATTCGCAGCTTCCACGCGGAGGGAACACGAACGAGACGTCCGAAAGCCGGCGGAGCATCACTGCTCATGCGCTGGAGCGGGATGACTTTGTTACGAGTCTCAAGGCGGCAACGCAGGAACGACTTGCTTTTTTTATCAGCCTTCCAGTCGATGTGGATATCGAATCGTTGATGAAGGTCGACCGAACCACGTTGGCCGTCCACGAGTCCAATGACGACACTTCCGCGTGGCACCTATCGTTTGGCGGCGGAGTGCTGTCGATAGCTTTGCTCGAGCACGAGGAGATTCTGAGCAGGTTTCGCGCGCGCTTGCCTGTAATCTACGAGCGTGACGGAGAGCTACTGGTGGTTGAATATGCCTGGAGTCCTGTCACATTCGGGCGTGAATTTATAACGAAGGCACATGTCTGGCCCCCAACTGTAGCGGCGACTGCGGGTCTATCCCCCCGCTTGGTGACGAAGCTCTCACCGCAGGCGATGAGGATTTCGCGGACTGCTCCGATGTCGATGGCTGGGTTCTATGAAGCGATTGGTGTTCGGTATCCATACAGCGCGGTTGGGGAAGACGACGACGCGATTCCGTTCTGATACCCACGGTCGATGATTCGACCGCGACATCGGTGTGAGTAAGACGCAAGAGCAAACGCCGTGTTCTGCACGGCGTTTTTGCAAATAGTGTGCATTGAGAATGTTCATCTACGATGAGACGCAAGCGGTTGCTTTCGAAGTCGAAGGTGAAGCTTTTGCTTTGATAGTTGGCGATAACTCAGACAGGCCTGCGGACAGCTCGTCCGCCAATCTGCACCGCGCCGCCCGTGTATCGGGTGAAGAGCGTACATGGCTGGCCGAAGGCATCACCTTGCAGAAGTGTAATGTTTCGCTCGAGCGTCAACGCCAGCGTACCTGCTGCTACACCCGTCGCGGCATCTTCGAATCGCGGCTCCAGATGATTGAAATTCCGCCCTACGTACACATCGCCGCGACGGCGGCAATACACGTACATGCCGGAAACGCTGTGCTTGCAGCTCCAGTCGACAACGCCCGCAAGGTCGGGATGCAACGAGTTCAGCACAGATTCGTCCGCCACCTCTATCAGTGCTACGGCCACTGATATTGCACGATGGTATAGGTGTCGGTACGAGCGGCGTTATTGGGCGAGCTAGGAAAAGGCTGCGCGGAGCCTGTGCCGGATCACTCATCTGGATCGACCGAGTGAGAATGCATCGACTTGATCAGGTAACGGAGAAACGTACAGCATGCGTTACCTGCTTCAGCATAATACCGATGACAGGCGTCGGAGCCGAGTTGTTTTAGTGTATCTGCACATAAAATTCAGACGCGATTGCTTTGCAGATTTCGATGACGGTGGCGAGTGGCTAAGCTAATGCTGCTGGACCCGATGGGCAACGTGCGAGCATGTGAAAAAAATCTCCCTATAATGGCGACTTCTGCTTGAAGCGCTACGCTGAACTTCCATGAACACGAAACACGGCCGGCGTGGTGCGGCGCGAAAGCCGCAACAGCATCTAACCAAGGTGATGTTGCTACCTCTCGACAGGACAGCGGTCCGCGCGAAATCCTTGACTTATCACTTGTCGTATTCGGTTTGTCGGAACGGAACGGGGAATCGGTTCCATTTAACGCAATTGCTGCTGGTCACGTACAGTACATGGTTTCTACAGCAGGATGGCTACGGACAGTGGCCAGTCGAGCTTTACCGGGAAGTCGAGCAGGGGATTGAAGCCGCGTGCTCAAGTGCCTTGGTTACCGGTATATCGAAACTGGACCTGTCAACGGCAAGCTCTTTCGAAAAAATATTATCGCTTCACGATACACAACTTCTGCGCGCGCCGGTATCCCTCATAAAGAGTGTGGACCGGCGTTTGATCCGTTTCGTCGCGGGCACAGACTCATCTCCGATTCCTCAGTCGCCAACCAGCGGCGCCAACTCCTAACCTCCTTCCTCAGCTCGCGGCGAGAACCATCTGGCAAAACGGTCAATAATGCGCATGTTTCTTAGCTTGACCAGGCTGAACCACTCATAACGCATGCCGCGAGACTTGTAACATCTTGTACCCGCGCGGTGGATCGTGGACATCGAGGTTGTCTTCGAGACCGACAGCGGTCGGAACTATCGCAAAGGAAACTGCGACGACAGCCGGGGTTGCAGCGGTACCCGTCGAGCCCGTACAAATCTGATCAAGCGCGCTTAAGCTTCAGCTGTTCCTTACAGGTACCGCGACGGCGTGGCAGTCACATCGCACCGGGACAAGAATAACTGTACCGGCATGGCAGACGTTCAGTCAACTTGTGCTCACGGCGAGCGATGAAGGCTTCCGAAACGACGGGCTTGCTGGCGTCTCTTGCCGACGACAACCGGGATATCCGGAAATCCAACGCAACGGACGGTCTGCGGAGGTAGGTCCAAGCAGCGCAGCGCAATCGAAGGCAGGCATGATGGTGCCCGCCAAGAAGGAGCAAGGAAAATGTGCCATCCCCGATGCGAGCCATAGCTCGAGCCACTGAGCCACTGGCGTTGCCGTTAGGCAATGTGGCATAGTGCGGCGTATTGCTACCAATTAAGGGGAGAGTGATGGCAACACTGGAAGGTATTCGGTCGCAAATCGCAAAACTGCAGGCACAGGCAGACGCCGTTGCACGAAAAGAGTCGTCGAAAGTTCTCGAAAAAATTCGCGGCATCATGGACCAGCATGGCCTGACGTCGGCAGACATCGCCGCGTATGTAGGGCAAATCGGGCGCGGTCGCAAGACGGGAGTCACTTCCAGTATCACGTCGCAGTCATCCGATAATTTGAAGTATCGTGATCCGAAGACTGGCGCAAGCTGGACAGGGCACGGCCGAGCGCCAGCATGGATTGCCGACGCGAAGGATCGAAGCATATATCTTGCTGATACAGAACCGGAAATGCCTGTTAGCTCGAATGCGGTGCGCGCAAGAGAGGGGGCTTATGTTCGTGGTCCGCAACCGGCAAAGTACCGTGACCCGAAAAGTGGGGCAACCTGGAGCGGTCGTGGCCCCGCACCCGCCTGGCTCGCCACCGTCAAAGACAGGAACAAGTTTCTGATCACGGAGTCGGCTCAGGATACCCGCGAAGCTCAGCCTACAAAGCAGATGACGGCCGCCGCGAAAAAGCCAGCAGGAAAGAAGACTTCCGTGAAGACGCGCGTAACGGCGAAGAAAGTCGATGCGAAGAATGCTGCATCTTTAACTGCTCCCCAAGAAAATTCCGCGAAAACGACAGTAGCAAAGAAGGCGGCGGCGAAGGGACTCGCTCCGAAAAAAGCGACTGTAAGTACGACAGCCGGGAAGTTGGCGCTGGAAGCTGGCCCGGCATCTGATGCAACAGCCAGGAAGGCAGCCGCGAAGAAGCCTGTAGTAAAGAAACCTGTGAAAGCCGAGGTAGCGGTCAAGAAGGCTGCGGCAGGCAAGGTCTCCGGGACTAAGACGACTGGCACAAAGGCCGCTGGGAAGAAGACTTCTACGACTAAGGCAGCGGTCAAAAAGGTAGTCTCGAAGAAGAAGCCGACGGCGAAAGCGGCAAACAGCAAGGTCGCAGCGAAGAAGCCCACTGCGTCCGGGGAGGCAGTAAAGGAGGCTGTAGCAACGCAGGCTTCGACGCCCGCGACTGCTGCCAATAAGACCGTAGCAAGAAAAGCCACTGCGGGAAGGATCCCGGCGAAGAAGGCAGTAGCCAAAAAAGCCGCAGAATCGGCGACTGCGACGGCGAACCCGGTACCTCGGAAAAGTACGCGGGGGAAGGCTCCGAGCAAAGAAGCAACGTCGGCCGTAACCGACGCAGCGCCGCAACCGGAATTGAACGTATCCGACCAGGCTGCGGTAGAGCGTGAGGTTGCCGATGGGGCGAATGAGGTTGCCGCTCTGCCCGCTGCCCAGTAATCGTTAGCAATTGGCGTCCGAAGGTTCGACGCAGTGGGCCTCTCGTCCCAGAGTCACTGCCGAGGGCTTTCGAGATGTTGTCTCCACCATGGAGTTCCGATTACCGCGCGTTGCGCGGTAACGGCAGAGACTCCTTCTCGAAGGCGACGACGTTCTACCAAAAGACTGCTCATCGCGCACAGATATCGCGATGAGAATGCGCTCACACTGATAGCAAGCCTCGCCTCATGTTCCTGGTGCTCCCTGATCATTCGAACCAGTCCGCCCGCTACAACAACCGAACGGCCCAGGTTGAGTGTGCTTCGGCGATATCATAGAAACCACTGGCAGGCGTGACCACGCTTGTAGTGGTCCACAATCGCTTCAGCATAGTTTCGATGCGGTGAGTTTGCTTATTCACTGCAGTCATTTGTCATGCATCAGCAAAACTTCGCGCTCTCGTGCAGAATTTCGGAGAATTGATATCGAGGATGCACAAGTTTGGACACGCTGCAAAGGATGCGGATCTTCGCGAGAGTCGCCGACGCCGGAAGTCTTACGGCAGCTGCACAGCAGCTCAATCTGACCATAACAAATGTGTCCAGGGCGATTACTGATCTGGAGGCACAACTGAACACTCGGTTACTGAATCGAACGACCCGGCGCATCGCACTAACCGAGGCCGGCGACAGGTACCTGCAGCGATGTGTGCAAATATTCTCCTACATCGAGCAGGCTGAAGCTGAGGCGCGCAACGCGCATGCACGTCCGTCAGGGCGCCTGCGTGTATATGTCTGGACCAGTTTTGGGCAGCACTACGTAGTGCCAGCTGCAGCCCGTTATCGCAAGCTTTATCCCGATGTTCAACTGGAACTTACGTTGTCGCAGCGTATACCCGATCTTATTGAAGACGGTTATGATATCGTCCTTGCAATGGCTGAAAAGGCCCCCGATTCAGACCTCGTATGGCAGTGGCTCGGTAGCGTATTCAGCATCGTTTGTGCCTCCTCGAAATACCTGGAACGCAACGGCATCCCGTTGGCACCGCCAGACCTTGAGGTTCATGCGTGCATGCAGATAATCAATCCAGTTACGTCGTCCACGCATTGGACGCTTAATGGGCCAAAAGGGCAGGAAACAGTCCGTCTAAAAACAAATTTCCAGGTAAATATCGCCGAAGCCATGGCCATCGCTGTGCGTGAGGGGATGGGCATATCGTTGCTGCCCGTCTACTCAGCAATCTCAGGCCTACGAAATCGCGAGTTTGAGTGGATCTTGCGCGAATATGTCGCGCAAGAAATGCATGTATATGCACTGCATTCGCCGCAAAGATACCTTGATGCAAAGATACGCACATGGCTTGATTTTTTGCGCGAGGAGCTGCCTGCAATGCTAGCCGCAGATCGTGAGGCACTGGAAGAACTTGCGAAGATTCAAGCGTAAGCGGAGGCGATGCGTTTGACAGCTGAGCGGGGCGTTCAGATGGCGGTCTGCCAGATCATCAAGACGAAGTCGATAGTGTCCGAGGAAATGCGCCTGAACGAAGTGCTCGAACAGATGGGCGTCCAGTCGATCGAAGCCGATCTGGGTGGATGCACCCTGCAGACCGACGACAAAGAGCCGCCGGACGACATTATTGCGCCCGTCGTACAAGGACAGGGAAGAGACACGTTCGCGGTCTGCTTTACCTACTGATTTGGATTATGATTGAAATCTGCCCGGTCGATCGTTGCATTCAAATTTTCGCATATGTGAGGCGCATTTTGTTACCAGAAGAGCTGGCTGCCATTCATCCTCGTCTCTATCACATTACAAGACCATCCGCACTTGCGAGTATCAGCAAACATGGGCTGCTTCCCACGAGCGATCTGTTGGCGCTTTTCGAGCTCCCAGCAGAGCTCAAGTTGGAACTGGAGACTCGCCGGCGCCCTAAGAACGCAATCATTGAGCATCCCGTACACGGTGAAGCCACGCTAACCGATAACGGTCCGCTAAGCGAAAGCGTGCTGTCGGGGATTCTTGACGACGGTCTGACAGCATCGCAATGGATGCGCATGCTGAACGATCGTGTTTTTTTCTGGCCTGACGAAGGCAGCATGAACAAACACCTGGCGGCTCATCTAAGAGATGGAAAAGCAAGGGTGGTGATGGTTTTTGATACGTTGAGCTTGGTCACCGCTTGCTATGACCGCGTTCAGCTTTGCCCAATTATCGCTGGATCGACAATTCGAATGCCAGTTCGTCGCGGTCTGTCTACTTTTTCAGCTGTAAACGAGCACACGTATCGTGAGTGGCAACAGCTGCGTGGCAAGCGCGATCGGATAAAAGAGCTAGTCGTGAGAGGTTCGGTTAAAAACATTGAACCCCACCTCGTTCACCAGTATGACGTGAGTTAAATCTGTCCCGTCAATTGCATGTCATAGATGTCTATACCTTTCCGCGCACCGCGCGACGACTGTGCTCGGCACCAAATGAGGATCAGCGTGTCGACAGCGGTGAACAAGCGGTGAGCGTCGTACCTTGCAGGCATTGCGCCAAGGCGCCGGCATCCATTCGGCTGAGCAGGAGCGACACGCAAATCGCGAGAGCGGCACACGATGCTACGATTGCCCAAAGCGAGCGGCCCGCGAACCATCTTCTACCGAAATGACGGATAGCGCGTATTGCTACCAGTACGAGTATCAATCCGACTGCGAATACGATAGTGCGTGAGTCCATTTCTCTCTCAGCTGTTCGTCATGGCGTCAAAATTATAATTGTAATCTATTTGGCGCCAGTACGCGTAGGGCGTATCTTGAGCGATCTGGTATTGTGGTGCAGGCCAGTTGTGCAGTTAAAAAGCATCAAATTCAATTAGCGTTTAAAGTAACCGCATCGTATACGAATGGTATGAATCAGCGTAATTGAACAGGAGTGAAAATATGAAAATCTGGAACATCCGTGAGGGAAGTCCGCACGGCGCCTTGCTGGACGTCGTCACTTCCTCAGATGAAAGGACGGCCGACGAGGTGTCGGCTGCATGGATTGCTTCGGCGCAAGCAAAGTATATCCCGCATCTGCACGCGGTTGCAGTCGCTGCTCCACACTACGATTGAGCGCACGTTCCAATGATCTTCGAAACCGATGCCAGTGATGCTGGCATCGTCCAGCTTTTTTCGCATACGAACACACCTGGCTTCCATTTGTAGTAGAGGGACCTGTATCTGCGGGGGATATCTCATGCGACTGCTATCGATCGGCGAGACTGCATCCAAGCTGGAATAGGGGCGCACATTGCGACGCCAGGACCGACAGGGAGCAAGCATTAACCATGCTAACGACGTACATGGCGTTACCAACGGGGTAACGTGTAAGTCGTTGTCGATGTCAGGTTTGCTACAACCGGCGAGATGAGTTAATACTCTCGCGTTTCCTCGAATGATCAAACTGAGCTGCTGAAGACGCAGCGCGGTCTTGATCTGCACCACACCATCTTTTGCGCTTCATGTGCTCAACCTTGTGTAGATGCAATGGTAAGTTGGAGGCCGCTTCATCGCTACTCACGCCAGCCGGGAAAAGATGCACATCTACCGGTACGAATGTGCAAGATTTTCAGCGCATAGCGTAGACTGGGCCATTTCACTATTTAGCGGCGCGCAGCTCTTTTTTGCGTGTGTATGCACAGAATGCCGGAAAAACCAGTTGAACCGATAGATGAGGTCCGGGCGCTCGCGAACGCTATTGAAGGAAGTGTTCGCGCGATCAGGCGCGCTCGAGGAAAACTCAACCCCGAAGATTGCGTGCCCGGCTCTATGCAGCACTATGATGTGGTTTTACAGTTTTTGGACGATTGCATTCGGTCAATTGGTGAGGACGTCGAGGGTGAGCCCCCGAGGGATGATCTCTCGACCTGAAGCAATCTGTTGAATTCCCTGTTTGCGTGTATATGCCCTGGAAAGGGCGATTCGAAGTGCAGAGTAGCTGAGCTTGTTCAGGCCTCTATCCGACGAAGCAGGGACTTTACTTCGAGCGCATGCTGGTCGAACGCCTGCTGTCATTCTGTCGTGCGTAAAAATCAACAATCCGGTGCACGTGAATCTGCGAGTACCGGTCATATTTGTAGCTGACTATTGCACCTCGCGAGCACGAATACTTCACTGCCCGCGCAGCCGGGTCTTGCCCCGCACAGTGCGACAGCCGAGGACGGGGGAGGGCCTCAAGGATGCCTGTATCCGAATATTCCTGGTGTCATTGATAGCCGAAGTGATGTCTGTACTTGCGAATCTCGATGCGTGCTACCTCTTCTGGCGCTCATCGAAGTGCCATTGGAAAAATCTTACTGCTTCCAACAACGCCGTAGGATGCTCAGCCAGATCTGCATGTGAGACGCTCGGGCATCGGACAACAGATGTTTGAATGCCGGCGCTTATCAGATTGCCCGCGTACTTTTCTGCTTCTATATGCAGGATATCGTTCTGCGCGGTGAGGATCAGCGTCGGAGGAAGGCCGGCGAGACGGATTGATTCTAGTGGTGCAGCATACGGATGGACGCGTTGCGAAACTTTTGGTAAATAAGCGAGATAGCAAGTAGCACATTCACTGGCTGTGATGTCGGAACCGAGGCGTCGTTCATCCCCGAGCCGGGTTAAGGTTGGGTCGAGCATCGGGCCGAAAAGCGCCTGGGAGGCGATACTTAAGCCACCTCGATCACGAGCCATGAAACTCATACAGGTCGCGAGCGATCCGCCAGCGTCGTGGCCGGCAACACCAAGCTGTCTTGTGTTTCCACCATATTCTGCAGCATGCTGGCGTGCCCACGTTGCCGCCCGCCATGCGTCTTCCGGTGCTGCAGGGAAGGGAAATCGTGGCGCGAGCGAGTATCCCACTGAAATGACGAGCGCCGGCGTGTGTTGCGCCAGGTAGCGCGCGGCATAGTCCGCGACGTCAATGGATCCACGCGTGAATCCTCCGCCGTGAAAATAGAGCATCACGGGCAACTGTTCACTGGTCATCGTCCGACGGTACAGACGCAGCGTAATCTGTTGTGCATACCCGGCGATACGTACGTCTGTGACATCGATCAGAGATGCGTTACGGGCGATGCCTATACTGGTCAGAATCGTAGACGGTAGACCACTGATTTGTTCATCCATTGGAATCGAATCGAGATAATGATGTGGGTGGGTGAGCGTTGACCAACAAACGCCATGTACATGGTGAGCGAGTATAATCCACAAAATCTATCCGATGCCGATGGATAGCCATTGGGGCATACCATCAGTAGCTAAGCATTATGGAAGTGCATGTTTAATTGTTTCCTGTCTCCTGGAGAATTGCAGTGGACCGAATCCTGGCAATGCAGGTGTTCACAAGAGTCGTAGACACGAACAGTTTCACTCGTGCAGCAGAGTCGCTCGGGATGCCACGTCCGTCGGTAACAACGATCATTCAGAACCTTGAAGCGTTTCTTGGCACGCGCCTTATCCAGCGCACTACGCGTCGCCTCTCGCTTTCGCCAGACGGTGCCGCGTACTATGAGCGGTGTCAGCGGGTCCTTGCCGAAATTGAAGAAATTGAGGCGAGCTTTCAGCAGGTGCACAGGCAGCCGCATGGCAAGCTCAGGATCGACATGCCAGCTTCGATCGGACGGTTGATCGTAATCCCACGGTTGCGGGATTTTCGTTCGAAATATCCTGAAATCGATCTTCAGATAGGTTTATCCGATCGGCGTGTTGATCTGCTGGAAGAAGGGGTGGATTGTGCCGTACGGGTTGGGGCGTTGCAGGATTCGTCGATGGTGGCGCGACGAGTCGGCTTGATTGAGGGTGCGACGGTAGGTTCACCGGAGTACCTCGAATCGATGGGGATGCCGGAAACCCTGGAGGACCTGGAAAGGCATACTGCCGTCAACTATTTTTCGAGCCGGGACGGGCGTGTGATCGATTGGTCGTTCCTCGAAAACGGAAAAGAGGTTGACGTAAAAATGAAGGGCTCGATTTCGGTGAATGATGCGGAAGCCTACGTGAGCTGCGGTCTTGAAGGATTCGGTCTCATTCAGTCTCCGCGTTTTATGGTCCTGCAATATCTCTGCACCGGTCAGCTAGTCGAAGTCCTTCCGGAAATCAAGCCATCGCCTCTACCAATTTCAGTTGTGTATCTGCACAGCCGGCACCTCTCGTCCAAGGTCCGAGTCTTTGTGGACTGGATGGCTGCTCTTTGTGAAAGCTGCCCGCTCCTCAGCGGTTCTGATAGAGATGCTCAACCCTGCGTGCCATCCGTAACAGACGTCGCGACCAGGCATGAAAACGGAAGCATTGCAGAACTGATGGCATGAGAAAGTGCATTGTTATTGACGTCCTCCCCGCCCTCAGCCTGCGGCTGCCGCGCATGGCGCGGAAAGGACGGGGATTCCTTCTGCAAGACGGCGACGTCCCGCCGCGAGAATGCTGACGGCCGCATTGATGTCGCGCTGATGATACGCGCCACATTCCAGGCAGGCCCATTCCCTTATTCCAAGACCTTCCCGGCCCTTCGGGCCAGTGCGCCTGTTACAGCAACCGCAGGTCTGGGTTGAATACCGCTCATCGACTTCCTCGAACCACACGCCGGCGCAATCGCCCTTGTACTGCAGCATGGTTCGGAACAGACTCCAGCCTGCGTCGAGCACGGATTTCGCCATCCGTGTTCGCGCGAGCGCCGAAGCGTTCACGTTGCCGATGAAGATGGCGCCGTACTCCTTTACGAGCGCCGTGGAAAGCTTGTGCAACCGGTCTTTCCGGGAATTTTTGATCTTCGCATGAAGCGCCCTGACGCGCGTCTTCTTCCGGGCACGTTGCGCCTTGCCCAGCTTCGCCTCGAGCCTGCGATAGTGCCGCTCGAGTCCGAAGACCCTCGCGTCGCTCGTCGCAGCGAAGTCCTTCAGGCCCAGGTCGATGCCGACTGACCGTTCAATCTCACCGGTCGCAGGGTTTGGTGTCTTCTCGACCCGGATCAATATGTTGATGTATCACCTGCCCCGCGCGTCTTCGCTGAGATTTCCCGCACCGAGCTTATATTTCGACAGGCCGTAGCTGTCCCAAAGCGACAGCGGCGTGCCGGAGAAAAATAGCTGTCCATTTCGATAACGGATTGCACTGGCTTTGAACGGGATCCAGCCGAGCGAGCGGCGGGGGCCCGATGAGACTCGCCAGCGCAACCTGATCTTTTCGAACTGTTTGCGACGCACCGCGTATTCATCGCCGATAGCCTGGATGGTCTGAGAGTGCAGTCGCAGTCCGGCCTTGCCCGCGCCTTTGGTGAACGGATGGAAATCGTAGCCAGACAGGAAGCGTCCCTCGCGTTGCCATACCTTCATCGACAGTTCAGCGCAATAGTTCCACACAAAGTTCACGTCGCATGCCAGCTGCCGCAACAGCTTTGAATGCTTGCCTTTGAGTCTCATACGAAGGACGCGGGTAACGAATGCCATGTACCGATACGGTTGTTTCACCGTATAGGCACGCTTGGATTTCTCCTTGAAAAATCACGATAATTCTGCTTCGCTGTCTACACCCACCTTTCATCCCCGGCCTCAAGGCCCGGGCTTTCAGGCCACGCTAGGGTAAATTGAAACAAGTCTTGTCGCCAGTATGGCATTTATCCCACAGACCGCAAGAAAACTCCGTGCTTCAGGGCGGAGATGAATTGCGCATCTGGAAACGAAATCCGTCGGTCCACGCTGCCCGCGCTGCCCGTTGCCTATA
>NZ_JACFYJ010000091.1:0-33822 GCF_037126505.1 Paraburkholderia bengalensis | reverse complement strand
GCTCAAACCCGAGTCGAGTCTCCCATAGAGAGAAACGCTGGATTGCGCATACGAAATCGTAGGTCCCGTGAGAGAACCCAGTGAGATCAACGGAATGAACAGTTTCTTGTTCATCATCCAACTGCCTTCGCTTAATTCATAAACCGAGAAAAGATTCTCATGCACCTGCGTATATGAGCGCAATAGACGTGTGCTACAGGATGTGGCATTACCCGTCTGCTGGCGAGGTTGTACGGCAGGGTCGCGTGTGAGCTTGGTCAGAAGCCTTTGATCTCAATCCGCGTTTTTTTACTCGCGAACAATTCCGGCACGGTATCCGCCAAATGCAGCGCGGTCAGACAAGGATGCGGCCAATCCGGGAAATTCGCTCAGCGTAGTGATCTGAAGCTCGCGCGAATCTCATCGGTAAACTGTTCAGGCTGTTCCCATGCCGCGAAATGTCCGCCCTTCGGTAAGCGGTTGTAGTGAGTCAGGTTGCGGTATGCTTTCTCGGTCCAACTTTTTGGCGCTGCGTATATCTCGTCTGGAAATACGCTCACCGCGACGGGTATAGCCACATGCTTCGGAGCAAAGAAGTCGAGCTTGTTCTCCCAGTAGAGGCGGCCCGAAGAAATGCCTGTATTTGTTAGCCAGTACAGCGTGACGTTATCCAGGACGTCATCCTGCGACAAACCTTCTGGCTGACCGCTGAAAACGCGAGCGATCAGTGCTTGGCTGGCAGCGTCGTGATCGAGCATCCATGCGGCCAAGCCGATGGGGGAATCGCAGATTCCATAAAGCGTCTGCGGACGGTTCGCCATTTCCTGAGCGTAGCCCAGACCGTGCTTGTAGAAGACGTCGAGTTGGTCGAACGCATGCTTTTCGTCGGCCGACAGTCCAGCCGGCGCGGGCTGGCCGTACTTGAGCAAATTCGCAATGTCCTCAGGCACCGTGGCAGGCATATTGGTGTGAATGCCAACAAGCCCCGGCGGTGCGAGAAGTGCCATCTGTTCCGTCACGGCATTTCCCCAATCGCCCCCTTGTGCCGCGTATTGCGTGTATCCGAGGCGTTGCATCAGTACGATCCACGCTCTGGCAATGCGTGCAGGGTCCCAGCCGGTCGCCGAAGGCTTGCCGGAAAATCCGTAACCCGGCAACGATGGGATCACGACATCGAACGCATCGGATGCACTCGCACCATGCGCGAGCGGGTTCGTCAGCGGATCGATAATCTTCAGTTGCTCGATGATTGAACCGGGCCAGCCGTGCGTCACGATAATCGGCAACGCTTTGGGTTGCTTTGAACGGACGTGAATAAAGTGAATATCGAGCCCATCGATCTCGGTCACGAATTGCGGCAGCGCATTCAGCCGCGCTTCGATCTTGCGCCAATCATATTCCCTCGCCCAGTAGCGTGCGACGATCTGCATCGTTGCAAGCTGCACGCCCTGCGATGCGTCTATTACCGTTTCGCGCTCGGGCCATTTACTCGCCGTGATCCGTCTTCGCAAATCGGCCAGCTGTGCTTCGGATGCATGCACCCGAAGCGGGCGGATCGCCGTCGCGTCGCCCGTGCCGCGTTGTACAACCTGTATGTCGGGAGCGCCCGCCTCTGCAAATGCAACCCTTCCCAACGCGCCCATCATGACGGTCATGGTCGCTGATTCCAGAAAACGACGACGCGGTCGATACGATGGACGATGATCGTCTCGCATAGCAACTCCTCAACGTAATCAGCTACCGAAGTACAGATTGCAATAGCTCACGGGGCCGACGCAGTTGTCGCCGCGTGAAGTGCTAGCGCCGTCATGCGGAAAGGGCCCGCGTGCATGCGGTGACTCGCCCGAACCTGTTCCCCCCCGGCCCTCCACCGTAACTCGAATCACCGGGATTAGCGACGGTTTGTTGTTGCTGCCCGCGGATCGGGATGGTCACCCTGCTGCGCAATCACACCTGCTGAGACAGAACACATCGTAGCGACGGCAAGAACGCCAACGAGGGACCTCACGACAACATCCTGATTAACCATGCAGCGCAATTGTGAATGAAGCGATCCGAATCATCATGTCTCAGGCAGGCGACAAATGCGCATGCTTCTGGCGACGCCAATGTACTGCACATGGTGAGATGAAAGGAATCATGCCGCGCATGGTGATATGAAAAGAGCGTAGCGACGCACTATGCGACACGCCATTGTGCGATCGCGTGACGCGAAGCACACCATCGCATGGGCAGGGCATACTTTCGTATGATTTCGACTTGCAGACCGGCACGCGACGTCATAGTTTATTGAACGAATCGAAAGAACCCACGATCTGCACCCTTGCCTTACGTTCGCTTCTCAACGCGAGATTGGCAAGGATTTCTGACCGTAATTCAAGCTCCGTACTATTTCGTGGTGAAGCATGAAACTGGTTTTCGTGTTCCCGTCGCCCACGATCTCCGGTCTGCGATATGCGTAAGCACGTGGCTCGGATACGTGCGTGGATCGATGTCATTGAGTTTGCAGCTTTCGATGAGCGAATACATTGCGGCCGCACGCTCGCCTCCGCTGTCAGAGCCGCAGAACATAAAATTCTTGCGACAATGCACATAATCCATTGTTGCAATGCAAGCTCCCCATAATTTCTGGCTGCGCATTACCATTCATGGACAGGATGTATCTGGATCTCCCCGGATCGCAGTCATTACATGGAGCCCATTGGCGGGTCGGCCGATTTGCGCAACCTGTCTGCGACGTTCCATGGAAACAGCATCGTCGATGCGGTTGGCCTTGTGGTAAGGATTCTGCAGCTTTGTGCAGAGCGGTACCATATCGGCGAACCTGTGTCATAGGACGACTTGCCGATGTGGCGCGCGGTGCGACTCGGCATCGATGTACGACGGGAAGAAACCGAGGCACGACTCGCGGATGGGCGGCTTGTCAATCTCCTTGTCAATACATCTCCACCGTCTCGCCGCGACGGCAGGCGCGAGGGGCGACGGGGGCGCTCATGGACTAGGCGCTGCGAGGGTCGGGGAACAGGAGGGGCAGCAGCGGCGGCCGCACGTGCGGGTGGAATACTTGACCATCGGTGAGCGGGCAGAAAATCTGCCGATCTTTATAGATCCTGCTCCTGGGCGCGATGCATGTGCGTTAGCACGGCCGACAACGCCGACATGTTCCATCTGTCATCAATGAAAAGTATTGTGTCGTGATCTTCTTATACTTTTGCGCTGCGTTTTCTCCTATGGTGCTTTCATGCATTCGACGCCTCAGCAACGCGAAGCCTACGGGACGTCAACTATGGACAACGCATCGACGAAAGACCCGCGCGCCGCTGATATCGCGGACTTCCTCACTTTCGATATGAAGCTTGAGATCGTCGTCATTCCTGTCACGGACGTTGATCGCGGCACGCTTTTTTATATCAAGTTGGGTTGGCAACTAGATCTCGACTACAGTGAAGCGGACGACTACCGGGCGATCCAGTTCACGCCACCGGGTCGAGATGCTCAATCATGTTCGGTAAAAACATGACGACGGCGGCGCCAGGCTCTTCGCAGGCCTTTCATCTTGTCGTATCCGACATCGAGGCAGCGCGCAATGAACTGCTTCGACGGGGAATTGCGATAAGCGAGCCATTCCATGATATGGGCGGCGTATTCCATCATGCGAACGGAGAGAGCGTCGAAAACGGATTGAATCCGCTTCGTAAAAGTTATGCTTCGTACGCTTCGTTCAATGATCCTGACGGTAACGGTTGGATACTGCAAGAAGTTACCGCGCGGTTGTCCGCAGACGTCCGAGTGGGCGATCCCAGATTCACCGATGCGGTTCTAAAGGCAATTCATGCGCCAGAGGGGTGAGTAACTGGCGAGAATTGTCCTTTGCCTGATGCCATTTGCGTTTTGTCGCTGGCTTGTTGTTCTTGTTTATATACTGTTTAGTGAGGGCGAGACATCTTGTTACCGATATTGAATGTCTCGACGAACTTCGCTGGCATTAGCTTGACCTGATGACCCGTCTCCATCAATCGTCGCGCCCAGTGCTGCGAGCCGCCGCATGCCTCCATGCCGATAAGACATGGTTCGCGATTCGCGAAATGCTCGAGGAATGCAGCCCGCTTCAACTGTCTGTTCACCATCTCACTGTGCCGGCGTCCACCCAGTGAAGATGGAAGACGTTCTTCGCGATATCCAACCCGACCGTCGTATATTTCATTTCTGACCTCCCGTTAGCATGTGAAGACCTCAATGATCTTCCATTTGGGCACTTTGATACCGTCGGCCCGCGAGGGTCCGCCACTTCCCGTCACCCACCTGGTCGGTGGGGGCGTTCATTACATTAGTCGCCGCCCAGGAGGACGAGCGTGCGGCAAGCTCGGGCTTCAATGGACTCACGGCGGTCACAGCAGTCCATTTTTGTCTCGCGTTGTTGACGAATCGGCAACGCTTTTTGCTATTGATGTCGACATGGACAAAATGTGACGAGCAGAGCTTGTATTGACCGTCACGCATATCCAACGTGCTCTGTTCAATTTTTCTCGGGAAATCGTGCTTAAACCAGTGGTGAGGAACAGGAGATTAGTTCGCCAGAACCGCACATCTATCTGCATCATTAACATCATTCATGCCGGCGGCGCCGGTAATCCATCTGCAATATTTGCAGTGAATCGCTACTATCACCGCCTCAGCGATTTCACGCTGATCTTGTCCATATCGATATCAAAGAGGCTTGCATGATTACATCTGAAGTGCCTGTCTGGTTCATCACTGGTTGCTCAACAGGTTTCGGTAGGGAACTCGCGGGAGCGGTTCTGGCGCGTGGCTGGCGCTGCGTTGCGACGGCGCGCAATGTTGCAACGCTAGAGAATCTGGCGGCCCCGGGTAGCGATGCCGACAGTCGCCTGCTGCGGATATCGCTTGACGTGACTAATGCAGCTCAGATCCAGAGCGCTGTCGAAGCGGCGCATCAGCGGTTTGGAGTCGTCGACGTGCTCGTGAACAATGCGGGGTATGGGTACCAGTCGTCAGTCGAAGAAGGGGTCGAGAGCGAGATTCGGGCTCAGTTCGAAGCGAACGTCTTCGGCCTTTTTGCGGTAACGCGCGCTGTACTGCCGGGGATGCGTGCGCGGCGCAAGGGCCATGTGATCAACATTACGTCAGTAGGTGGCCTGATGGGATTCGCTGGCGCAGGCTACTATGTCGCGACCAAGCACGCTGTCGAAGGTTGGTCCGACTCGCTCGCGCTCGAAACGGAGCCACTCGGGATACAGGTTACGTGCGTCGAACCGGGAGCCTTTCGTACGGACTGGGCAGGACGCTCGCTTAGACAGACCCCGGTTCGCATCAGTGACTACGCAGAGACGGCCGGGAAGCGCTTGCAGATGACGGTGGGATACAGCGGCCAACAGCCGGGCGATCCGGCACGCGCCGCGCAAGCGATGATCCGTATCACCGAATCGGGTGAGAAGGCACCTCGTCATCTGGTTTTGGGGGCGTTCGGGGTCGATGCGGTAACGAAGCGCCTGCAGGCCACACTGGCCGATATCGAAAAATGGCGTGAGACCAGTATCGGCGCGGATTTTCCGGCGGCTGCCAAGTAACACGCTCTTTACTCGAAAGACCTGAAGCGCCGGACGGGGAGCCGTTCGATGTCTCTGTCACTGGACTCAGAAGTCATTCTCCGGGTTCCGGCGTCACAGGCCAGCGCTTGCCTGCGTTGAGCGCGAGCAAAGCCCGCGCTCGACTGGCCGGGCACGCTTAAAGGCCGTGCCCGGCTACGACCGGACGCGCCGTCACACGGCAGCCGAAAGAACCGCGAATATGTGCTTGGTCAAATTGCCATTCCGGTGCAGGACGCTGCAGCGCGGCGCGACGTCATACATAAAAACCCTTGGGCTCGCGCGCTGGGCAGTGGATGACCGCCACGGACGGCTCAGGCGCCTGCCGACTGATCCCTGCGATCCGCGTCTGCCGAGTCCAACTGGATGCGCGTGCAGAGCAAGTGGACCTACGTTGTCTTTGGTCTCCACCGCTTGGTATATTAGAAGCGCGTCGCAGCACCTCCTGCGAGTCACGTTCCGACGGTGGATCAGTCATGAAAGAAGATGCAGTCCGACCAGGGACAGGGTCCGCACTGCGCCCGCTCGTGTATGTGATTGACGATGACCCATCGGTCAGGGGCGGGCTGAGTTCGCTTTTCAGGTCAGTTGGACTTCAGGTCAACGCGTTTGAATCGGCTGACGAATTCTTGGCCGCGCCTTTGCCGGAGGTGCCAAGCTGTCTGATTTTGGATATCCGTCTGCGGGGAGCCAGCGGGCTGGCATTGCAGCAGGAGTCGTTCAGGAAGCGAATCCGCTTTCCAATCGTGTTTCTCACCGGCTACGGGGATATCGAAATGGCGACAAAAGCCATGAAAGCCGGTGCCTTCGACTTTATGACCAAGCCGTACAAAGAGCAGACGCTGATCGATACTGTTACGGCGGCCCTCGTTAAAGACGAAGAGGCCCTTCGCAAACAAAAAGCCGCCGCCGACATTCGCAAGGACTACGAGGCGCTAACGAGGCGAGAGCAGGAAGTAATTCGCCTCGTCATGGATGGTCTGCTGAACAAGGTGATTGCGGATCGACTCGGCCTGAGCGAGGTGACGGTCAAGATACATCGTGGAAGAGCGATGCACAAGCTACATGCCCGATCCGTGGCTGAGCTCGTGAAAAAATTGGGGCCAGTGTTGGAGGAAGGGTCCGGCTAGTGCCCACACTGTAACTGTAATGGGTCTCGGGGCAAGTAAAGTGGAGTACTTTGCGCATCATTCTAAGGTGTTATTGTCCTTACCCGCCCCGGACTGTAACGTACGCTAAGTTTGGTTGTCTGAATCCGCACAGCGTCCGGAGTCCAGATGAAATCAAAGCGCTCTTCCGCTGTGATTGGCGTGGTCGACGACGACGAGTCTATCCGGATGGGCCTCTCGAGCGTGCTTCGCTCGGCTGATTGGCAAGTCGCGATCTATTCGTCAGCGAAAGAACTAATCGACGATACTCATCGGTCAAGGTTGACACTGGTAATAACAGATGTCCAGATGCCAGATCTGGATGGGTTTGCGCTGCTCCGCGCAATCAGACAGTGGGAGTGTCCCATTCCAGTGATCTTTATTACCGCATACCCGACAGCAGCTATTTCAGATCGAGCGAGCGACGGCGGTGCTGCCGGTTTCTTTTCGAAGCCGGTGGACGATGAGCGCCTGCTTGCACTGATCGCAAAAATCTTGCAACCGTACGAAAATTAGATCGAATGCTCGTGCTCCTAGAAACTAACATTCAGGCCCGCTCGCATTGCGCTTTGCTGTGCGCTCGATGACGCGCCAAGGGCTGCATTCGCCGCTACCGCGCTCCGCCCGGTGGAGTCGACACCCGACGCGTGCTGCATCATTGCCTCAAGGTAGACGAAGACGGTTTTTTGCAATATGTATCGGATGCCTACCACGGCCTGCAGGTATCGTGCGGGACCCAGTCCTTCTGGTCGGTGGAGGGTGGAAACGCTGTTTCTGGTCGTAACGTTGTATGAGGCTCCGACCGAAAGCGCTGGCGAAATGGAGTATCTGCCATTCAGTTCAACATTATGGAAATTGGCATCCCCCGTGTACTCTAAAGGATTGGGGCCGGCGCTCGGATCGCCTAGACCCCGAAACCGGGTGTTCGTGTATAGCACGCCCAGCGTTACGGAACCGGCACTGTAAGAGGCACCCAACGAGAGAACCTGATAGGCGTGGGCGGACGAGAATCCGCTGTCGACAGGCGACGTATAGTTTGCGCCTGGCGGAACGGTGACAGTGTTGGCATTTGCGGTTCCGGCGGCCAGGCCAAGATTTGGTGTCTGGGCGCTGCTGTAGCTTGCGCCGATCGCTATCTGTCCAAGGGAGTAACTAACGGCGGCAGACGCAACCTGGGCGCGGGGCCCGTTGCCCGCGACGCCCCGGGGCGTAGAGCGCTTGAAAATCGAAACCGCCAATGGTAGGCGCGATGTATTTGAGAGCGCCCGGAACCCTGAATGTATCGTACAGATTGTCCACGTCCCCCGGGTGTGCCGCCAGAACGCCTGCCCACTGTGTCGCAGCCGCGAAATTCACAGCAATAAGGGACGCATCGGTGTTGATTTGCCTTCCCGCTAGCACCGTGCCAGAGTTGCCTGTGACCCCGACCAAAGCCTGACTTCCAAAAAGTCGCCCTCCTTGGCCCATTGAGCCGGTTGTCGCGTTAAATCCGTTTTCGAGGCGAAAGATCGCCGCCTTTCCGTCGCTTAGATCCTCTGTTCCTATCAATCCGATCCGGTTTCCGCGTATGCCGTTGTCGCTTAGACGAAGCACCCGGCCCCCGTTGCTGTTGGTACTGACCAGGAGGCTTTCATCGATCACTCCGTAAAGCGTGACGGTGCTTTGAGCCATCGCTACGGCCGACGCCGTCATCGTCGAAACCGCGACGAGCCAGGAACTTTTCAAGTAGCTCTCACCTCCTCTACAGCACAGCAAAGAGGGCTGGATCGTATGCCTCCGCGCGGGACAGACCTTGCGATGCCATCGACTCGAAATAGCGGTAGAGTAGAACAGTTTGTAATAGAAATCCGGTGAATTGTCATCCCCGGAACACGATGTCTGTCACACAACGCCACGAAGGAGGTGGCTCGTGAACATATGTCCGCAGCCTGTGCGCTCAAAGGCGCCATCCTCAAACAACACGGGACAACCACATTCGGTCTTTAAGAGAATAGGCTGGCGGCTTATGCCGCTTTTGTTCGTGGTGTTTGTGCTTGCCTATATGGACCGTGTCAATATAGGTTTCGCGAAACTCCAGTTCTCGACAGAGCTCGGTCTGACCGATGTCATGTACGGGAGGGGCGCCGGTATATTTTTCTTTGGCTATATGCTGGCCGGCATTCCGAGCAACCTGCTGTTGGCGAAAATGGGAGCACGCGCAACGATCTCCCGGATAATGGTGACCTGGGGAACTGTGTCGTCGCTAATGATGTTCATTTCTACGCCGACGCAATTCTATGTGCTCAGGTTCCTGCTGGGCCTCGCCGAAGGAGGGCTTGCCCCGGGTGTCTACCTTTACCTGACCTACTGGTTTCCGGCTGCGTTGCGCGCGAGGATGCTTGCCATTTTCCTTGCTGCCGTTCCTGTCGCCGGTATCTTGTGCGCACCGCTGTCGGGTTATCTGCTTGACAGCATGCATCATGTCTATGGATTAAAAGGCTGGCAATGGATGTTTCTGTTAGAGGGCATCCCTTCAATAATCGTAGGTTTTATTGCGCACTTTTTAATCCAGGACACGCCGCAAACTACCAGGTGGCTGACTGCGCCCGAGAAGGAACGGGTCGCATTGGCATTGGAGTCGGACGTCCGGGCGAAGTGTGCCGGGCGCACCCGATCAGCCGCGCGTCACGTGCTCAATTCCAAGACGTTCCTTATCCTCGCTACCGTCGAGACCATCGGTGGTGCGGCTGTCTCCGGTTTCGCTTACTGGCTCCCCCAGATACTGCGGGATCTGGGCATACAGTCGCTCACTCGGAACGGTTTGATTGCTGCGATTCCATCTGTCTGCGCAAGTGTGGGGATGATCGTCTGGGGATTTTCGTCAGACCGGTTCCACGAGCGTCGATGGCACTATGCGATTGCCGCAGCCGTGAGCGCTCTTTCCCTGCTGGTTGCTACTCAGAAAAACGTCAATTTTTTCGTCGCGATAGCTGCTTTGTCACTGGCGTACACCGGTATTCTTTCGTGTGTCGGCGTGTTTTGGGCCTACGCGACAAGTTATCTTAGGAGCGACGCTGCAGCCGTAGGAATCGGACTGCTCAACACGGTGGCGGCATCTGCAGGTTATGCAACTCAATATGCGTTCGGCGCTGCCAGCATGGCTACGAATAGCTCGCTTACAGGTCTCTACGGGATTGCCATCGCGATGCTTATCGGCGGAGCGCTTGTCCTTTTTGTCCCGAAGGACGCGCGGCCTGCGTAGCAAGCCGTTTCTGACCCGTTCATCGCATTGCCGACTGCTCCGGTCACGACCGTGTACTTGGGGCATAAGAGGCGCACAGACCATGATCATGTCGCGTTTCGTTGCTTTAACACAATCATCGACTCAGCCGAAACCAGCCTGAAGGGCGTGCACTCGAATGACAGAGGATTCCGGTTACATGCTGAAGCCTCTTCGCGAGGAGGCGGGCCTGATGCTTTACCGCGGTAAGAACATCGGCACACTGGCGCCGGTCATCGCGCTCGCGGCGGCCCACCGGTCGACTTCACAAGGTGTGCGCCGGCTGGAGTACGAATGGTCGCTCGCGTCGGAACTTGATTCGGCCTGGGCGGCTGTTCCCCTGGAGCTGACACGATATGCCGGGCGGCCGACCCTGGTTCTTCAGGATCCAGGCGGGGAGCCGCTGGATAGGATTATCGCTGCGCATAGCGATGAGCCGCTCGACCTGGCCCAATGCCTGCGGATCGCAGCCGGCCTCGCTGCGGCGCTGGGCGAGGCGCACCGGCATGGGCTTATCCATCGAGATATCAAGCCGGCCAACGTGCTCGTCGATCGCTCGGGGCGAGCATGGCTGATGGGGTTTGGTATCGCGTCCCGACTGCCGCGAGAGAGACTTGCTCCCGTATCTGCTGAAATCGTCGCAGGGACACTTCCTTACATGTCCCCGGAACAGACGGGGCGCATGAATCGCTCGGTCGATGCTCGCAGCGACCTGTACTCGCTAGGCGTGACACTGTACGAGCTATTGACAACCGATCTGCCGTTTACAGCTTCGGATCCGATGGAGTGGGTGCACTGCCACATCGCGCGACAGCCCCTCCCGCCGCAAGAACGGAAACCGCATGTTCCGTCTGTCGTGTCGTCCATCGTTATGAAACTGCTCGCCAAAACGCCGGAAGCGCGCTACCAGACTGCTGCGGCCGTGGAGCGTGATATTCGGCGATGTCTGACTCAGTGGCTGGCAGAAGGACGCGTCGATGACTTTCCGCTGGGCGAGCGCGACATGCCCGACCAATTATTGGTCCCCGAAAAGCTTTATGGTCGGGAAGATGTAGTCGAGTCGTTGATAGCGTGCTTTGACCGGGTCGCCGCAGGCGGCCATCCAGAGCTCGTCCTTGTGTCAGGATATTCGGGGGTCGGCAAATCTGCCGTTGTCAACGAGCTTCACAAACCGCTCGTTCCGTCACGAGGTCTTTTCGCATCCGGGAAGTTTGATCGATACAAGACGGACATTCCCTTTGCGACTCTGGCGCAAGCTCTAGGGGGCCTGGTTCGTTTGATTCTCACCAAAAGTGCGGCAGAGATTAGTCACTGGCGCCAGGCGATCGGAGAGGAACTGGGCGCCGACGGACAGCTGGTCGTCGATCTCGTCCCGGACCTGAAGCTGATTATTGGTGAGCGATCTCCTGTCCCTCCGCTGCCGCCGCAAGATGCGCAATTACGCTTTCGCCGCGTGATCCGGCGGCTCGTCAACGTTTTCACCCGAGACCATCCTCTAGCTCTTTTCCTCGACGACCTGCAATGGATCGACGCGGCCACCCTGGATCTGATTGAAGACCTGCTCACGCAGCCTGATGTTAAACATCTGCTATTGATAGGCGCCTATCGCGACAACGAAGTCTCACCGACGCATCCGCTGAAGGGCAAGGTCGCAGCAATCCAGCAGTCAGGATCGGCTGTCCATGAGATTGTCCTCCGGCCGTTGAGCCGCCCCGATCTCGAGTTGCTGCTGGCCGATACTCTACGTTGCGATCGGCAATGCGTTGCTCCTTTAGCGCGACTGCTTGAAGAAAAGACGAATGGCAATCCCTTCTTCGCAATCCAGTTCATTTATGCTCTGGCCGACGAGGGCCTGCTTTTTCTAGATCACCGGAGACCCCAATGGAGTTGGGATCTTGAGCGAATTCGCGCGAAGGGATATACCGACAATGTCGCGGACTTGATGGTCGATAAGCTCAACCATCTAGCACCCGAGACAAGGGTAGCGCTGCAGCAGCTGGCATGCATTGGTAACCGCGTCGACTTCGCGACACTGCGGCTTGTGCCCGGGGACTCGGTCAATGAAATGCATCGCCAGCTATGGCCGGCTGTTCAAAGCGGGCTTATCCTGAGGTCCGACGAATCGTACCGTTTTTTGCACGACAGGGTTCAGGAGGCCGCATATTCCACTATTCCGGAGAGTCAGCGGTCGAAGGCACATTTTAGAATCGGTATGCTGATGGCAGATCATACGTCGCCAGCCGCGATCGAAGAACGCATCTTTGAGATCGTCAATCAGTTGAACCGTGGGGCGTCGCTAGCCGCGTCGATAGCGGAGCATGAACGGATTGCACACCTGAACCTGATTGCAGGCAGACGCGCTAAGTCATCAACGGCCTACATATCGGCGATAGGGTATCTCCGCCGCGGCCGAGCCATGTTGACGGATGAAACATGGAATCGCAATGAAGACCTGATCTTCTCGATCGAGAGCCTTCTTGCCGAATGCGAGCTGCTGACGGGGGGGGCTGGATGCAGCGGAAAGCCGGCTGGCGATGCTACGCCCGCGGGCTAGGGATCCTCGCCACGCCGCACTTGTCACTCGCCTGCAGTTGACGCTTTATAACCTGATGGACAGAAGCTACAGCGGCGTAGAAGCCTTTATCGAGTATCAGAAAGGGCGCGGTGAACATTGGTCAGCGGAACCCGACCGTGAGGAAGCCGCGAAGGAGTTCCATCGTGTGTGGGCTATGATAGCCAATCGGCGAATGGAAGCACTCATCGACGCCCCTTTGCTAACCGACTCGACTTTGCTCGATATTCTCGAGGTCTACACCGAGGCCGTTTCAATCGCTCAATTCACGGACGAGAACCTGCACGCGCTCATTTTGTGCCGTATTGTCGATCTGAGTCTCAGGCATGGAAACAGCGATGCATCGTGTTTCGCGTATGTTACTTTGGGGGTGCTAGCGGGATCTCAATTCGGGAACTATGACGCGGGCTACCAGCTCGGCAAGTTGGCATATGAGCTGGTAGAAAGGCACGGACTCACCCGGTTCCGAGCAAGGGTTTACATGCGGTTTGGCAACCTGATCATTCCGTGGAAGCGTCACGTACGGGCGGGACGGGAGCTTGTCCGGCGCGCTTTTGATGAGGCAAGCCGCTCTGGGGATCTGACGTTCGCTGCTTACAGTTGCACGAACCTTTACATCAACATGCTGACGGCCGCCGACCCCCTGAGCGAGGTGCAACTGGAAGCGGAAGCTGGCCTTGAATTCGCGGCAAGGTTGCGATTTGGCCGTGTCATTAGCATGATTGAAATGCAAATCATGTTTGTGCGAACGCTTCGTGGCCTTACCGACAGGTTTGGATCGTTCGATGACGGTGATTTTGATGAGGCTGCGTTCGAACGGCATTTGTCAGATAACCCCACGCTCGCAAGGCCGGAGTGCTGGTATTGGATTCGTAAGTTGCAAGCGCTGTTCTACGCGGGAGACTTCGCATGTGCCATCAAGGCCTCGGAAAATGCCGCACGACTTTTCGCGAGGTCGCAGTCTTATTTCGATCAGGTGGAATATCACTTCTTTAGGGCTCTCGCGCTTTTGTGTGGCATGGACTCCACGTCAAAGGATGTGCAGAGCCCGGAGTTCAATGCGGTGTACGAGCACCACGCGAAGATTGCGAGATGGGCCGAGGGATGTCCAGACAATTTCGAAAATTGCTCCGCACTCGTTGAAGCGGAAATCGCGAGGGTCGAAGGGCGGGTGACGGATGCCGAACATTTATACGAAAAGGCTATTCGTTCAGCGCAGGCTAATGGGTTCTTGCATAACGAAGCCACAGCAAATGAACTCGCGGGGCGCTTTTATGCTGCGCGGGGTTTTGAGAAGACGGCGCGAGCATATCTGCGCGATGCTCGCAGCTGCTTCCTTAGTTGGGGGGCTGACGGAAAGGTCCGACAACTGGATCGACTCTATCCGCAAATCCTGGACGAAGCCGCATCACCGGGCGCGACGGCTACGATTGTATCGCCAGCGGCGCTTCTGGATCTCGCCACGGTGTTCAAGCTGTCACAGGCTCTTTCGAGCGAAATATTTCTACCGCGTCTCATCGAAACGTTAGTGAGGCTCGTCGTCCAGAATGCGGGCGCCAACCGCGGACTGCTCATTCTGATTCATGGTGGCGTCCAAGAAAGCGAGCCGCGGATCGAAGCTGAAGCGACTGACGGGCCCGGTGGCATTCACGTAACCGTCGGTCAGGCAACGATTGGCCACTCAGACCTTTTGCGCCCGGCGCTGGACTATGTTCTTCGCACAAGACAACGCGTGTTGCTCAACGATGCGTTGGCAGACACTGTCTATTCGGTCGATGAGTATGTTCAGAAAAGTGGCACGCGCTCCGTCCTATGTCTGCCGGTCATAAAGCAGACCGAACTCCGCGGCGTGCTTTACCTCGAGAATAACCTGCTGCCCGGAGTTTTCACTTCCGATCGTTTGGCCCTCCTGCAAGTGTTAGCATCTCAGGCCGCAATCTCGCTCGAAAACGCAACGCTCTACACCAATCTGCAACGTAGCGAAGCGTTCCTCGCTCAGGGCGAGGAAATCAGTCACACGGGTACCTTTGGCTGGAATGCCTCGAACGGCGACCATTACTGGTCAGAAGAAGGATACAGGATCACAGAATTTGATCGCCGCGTTAAACCTTCCCTCGATCTGATGTTAGAACGAGTTCATCCGGAAGACCGTGAATCTGTTCGGGTTGCGCTTGAAGCTGCGATTAGCGAAAAGACAGAATTCGACAGCCAGCATCGGTTTCTTATGCCGGATGGACGGATTAAATATGTCCACGCTTTGGGACGTACGGTCAATGTGGGAAATCTCGATTTCGTTGGTGCGATCCGCGACGTATCGGAACGCAAGCGTGCGGAAGAAGACTTACGTCAGGCAATGACAGATCTGGCACGACTCAATCGTGCCACGACAATGGGCGAGGTCGCTGCTTCGCTAGCTCACGAACTCAATCAGCCAATTACAGGGGCGATTTCGTACGCGAGTGCTTGTCTGCGATGGCTGTCGCGTGAAACCCCGGATCTGGAAGAGGCACGGGCGGCTGCAACGAACATGGTGCAGGATGGACACAGGGCGGCGAATATCATCCATAGAATCCGCAAGCAGTTTGAGAAGGGGGCTTTGAATCGGGATGTCCTCGAAGTCGGCGAAATCCTCCGTGACACCGTCGGCTTGTTGGTTAGCGAGATCGATCGCTATGGGATAGTGGTGGAACTCGATTTGGCGCCTGATCTCCCATCCGTCATCGGCGATCGCGTGCAACTGCAGCAGGTCGCGATGAATCTTATCGTCAACGGCATAGAAGCGATAAAGGACATCGATTCCGCCAGAGAAATTGTCGTCAGATCGTGGAGGAGCCTTGACGAAATCGTGGTGTCCGTCCGGGACACAGGAGCGGGCGTGCCCCCCGAACTCGCGGACCAGATTTTCGATCCATTTTTCACTACCAAGCCTCATGGTACCGGCATGGGACTGCGAATCAGCCGTTCGATCGTTGAATCACACGGTGGGCGACTTTGGCTGTCCGAGGCCGCAGGGCGGCGATCCACGTTTCAGTTCACCTTGCCAACGGGTGAGAAATGAATGCCGGACCGTACTGTCGGGCCCCAAAGCTCCATGGACCAGGGCTCCGGTATTCCCGAATCCGACGGATCAGGATTCGAGCTTGCGGGCTAGATCCACGAGATCGTTGGCGACTATGTCGATGAAGCTTTCGGATTTGAGGTCGGCTGCGCGCCCTGGGCCCAGTTCCAGTGGTCTAGGTACATAGGCCGTTTTGAATCCAGCCTGTTTTGACGCATGGAGGTCCCACTTATGTGCCGATACCATCAACAACTGGTTTGGGCGGTAGCCGACATAGTCGACAGCTAGCTGATACACCTTTGGGTCCGGCTTGAAGGCATGATTCAGTTCTCCCGTTAACACTTCATCGAAAGGTAGCCCAGTGTCCTTCACGAGCGCTGTCATTTGCGACATCGACGCATTGGTGAGTGTCGACACGGTATATTTTTTTCGGAGCTGGGCGATACCTGGGATCGAGTCCGGCCACGGAACCATCTTTCCCCATTCGGCAAGTAGTTCGCCGCGGTCGTCGGTTGAGAGGCGATCTGCGACGCCTCGCCTGACAAGCAGCGGCATCAGGGCTTCTCTGTATACCTCGGTGTTTGGTATCCATTCGCGCCGACGCGCAGAAATGTCCACAATGATGTGGTGCGCGCCATCACTCCAGTCGCCGGGCAGTGTTGCTGCCCAATCGTCGGAAATTCCGTACTTTCGGCCAATGGTTTGCGCCCTTTGCACGATCGGATCGTAGAAGTTGAAGACGGTGCCCTGCATGTCGAAGGTGAGCGCCCTGACCCCTGCAAGGTCGGCATCAGCGGCCCTGGATCGTAGCGGCGCCACCGCCGCTAGTGCGGTCGCAGCCAGGGCTCCAACGAAGAGCTTGCGGCGTACTTGATTAACCCCGCCGAGGTACATTGGTTGTGCGCACATGTGGCTTCTCCTCTCGCCGATACATACGGCCGGTGGGCCGTCATTGCAGACTGCTACCCGTGCCTGCGGGCAGGCGCCAGAAAGGCGCCTGTGCGCGACACACTCAGATGGTTCGTGTGAGCATCGCCTGTTCGGCAGCCACCGCCCAGTCCGCGGTGTCTTTGGGGTAAATCGTACGGAAGGGGCCGGTTTCCGCCGGGATCAACTCGACCATCCTGGCGATCATGTCCTCCGGGTTAAGACGCATCTCCGGCTTGTCGAGCAGCGCGTCGGTTTGTGCCTTATACGAGGCGCGGCTTGTGAAGTTCACGTCATCATCGAGCCAGCGATACGCAGCTTCCACGCCGCGCTCATTGAAGCCGGTGAAGAACGGCCCTGGGTTGATGGTCTGCACTCGTATGCCGAATTCCTTCAGTTCCTCCTGCATGGATTCAGCAATTGACTGCACCGCGTGCTTCGTAGACGAATAGGTACCGATCATGCCTGGGCTCACCAGCGCAACAATTGAGGATATGAACACCACTTTGCCCTTCCTGTTTGACCGTACCCAACGACGTACAACCCGCTGGGTCAGGTCTAGCAGCGCGAACACATTGACCTCGAAGTTCTGCCTGACGAGGGGCATCGGAATCTCTGCTATGGGCCCGCCTTCGGCGATACCGGCGTTATTTACGAGCACGTCGAAATCGAGTTTCGCCGCATGACCAATGTCGTACGCATCCAGCATGTTAAGTTTGGTGACGGTCAAGTTGGTCAGCTCCATTTGGGCAACCTTGTCCCGTAGTGCCGTGACCTGTGGCCAGGACTCGGTTGTCGCGATGACGGTATGGCCTTTTTTTGCGAGGCCGATCGCCGCACCTTCACCAAGGCCTGAACCTGCGCCGGTAATAAGGATGGTTTTTTGCACTTTGAGCACTCCTTTTAAGAAGGGAAAAAAGGGTGACCGATCAGCCACCATAGTTGTACGACCATCCAATGGCAGCGGCCAAAGTGATGGCCGAAAACAGGGTGCTTGCGATGATCGTTGAATTCGCTTCACCTGAAATTCGACCGTAGCTGTTGCCGAAGAGGATGCCGAAGAAGCCTGAAGGAAGGGCCGCCATGATGACCGCGAGCCTGGTGATTTCAGGCGGCGCATCCACCAAGCGACAGATCAAGTAGGCGAGAAGAGCCTGTGCAATGTTTGATAAGCCGACTCCGAAGACGGTATTGAGCGTCAGTCGAAACCTGCTTTGGGACAGAACGACACCCGTTACCAGAAGCCCCATGCCACCAGCCGCAACGCCGATCTGACGCAACGAAGCTACTGCTGCGGCGGGCAATTGCCATCCGCTTATCGATACGAGCATCCCAAACACTGGAGCGAGCACGATCGGTTTCGAGAGCGCGTGACGGCATGCCGTCCGGATTTCTTTTAGCGCGTTCACCTTCGGATCGACCTTTTCGTGGGCCGGTGCTTGGTGCACTCCGGTGGCGCTGGGACCGCTCTGGTCGAGTTCGAGCAGCGCCAGGGTCAAGGGCGAGGGCAAAAGTGAGCCAACGGCAATACCGACCGCCACAGTCGAGAGGTGCTCGGCGCCAAACAGGGCAGTGATGACCGGGAAGGCGGCGGCGGCGTAGTTGGGCTGGCCGACAGCCAACGCCTGAAGTGCGGCCTCGCTGGAATTCTGCTGGCGCGCCCATCTCTGATAGGCGTACCAGAGAATGTAGACGCCCATCATGGTGATGGTTAGTGACAGCAGTATCGGCCACTGAGCTATCAGATCGGACCACCGCGTTGTTGCTGTCGCGACAAACAGGGAGGCGGGGAGGCAATAACTCATTACGACCGTGTTTAGCTCCTTTACGTTCAGATTGTTGATGTGACCGGTCTTGCCGGCGGCATAACCCAATAACATCACAAAGAAAGTCGGCGCAAGTGCGAGGGCGAGAACCGAGAGCATGATGAGTCATTAACCTTTACGATTGCAGGAAGGAGTCGATTGGATGTCGCCCATCAATTGCCCTGTCTGCCTGTGCCGTCGACGTAATCCGTCCGGCCTTCATTGCGATGGTTCCCGCGCGGCTTTCCGATACGCCGGGTGGATAGGAGGGTCTTCTTTTCGTGGGGGTAAAACTGCCGGATAAGCAGATGTTGTGACGCACCACCGATCAGGCCGCCCATGAGTGGCCCGACGATCGGTACCCACCAGTAACCTGCGGCGCCGGGGAAAGCGGCACGGTCCCAACCGAGAAGCCAGGCGAATAGCCGTGGTCCAAAGTCGCGAGCGGGATTAAGCGCCCACGCCTCCAGATAGCCCGTTGACGCACCGATCACCGTCACGATCATGCCGATCACGACAGCGCCGAAGTTCGCTTGGGGTGCCATGGTATTAAATTCATCCGTCACGGCAAAAATTCCGAACACGAGGAAGGCCGTAAGGATGGTCTCGTCGACAAGCGCCTTTAAGGGGGTTACCGTAATGCCCGGGGCTGTGAAGAACACAGCTGCCGCGCCTCCATTGGCGCGAGTTAGATGTTCGATCGCATTAAAATGATCGATGACGGTGTAATACAGTGCATAGACAATTGCAGCGCCCAGGAATGCACCGATCACCTGCGCGACCCAATATGGGATGACCTTTCGCCAGGGAAAACCGCGGAACAGTGCAAGAGACAGGGTCACAGCCGGGTTCGCGTGTGTGCCAGACACAGCACCCGTCACGTAGATGGCGAATGAGGTTGCGAAGCCCCAGGTGATGCAGACGCCCCAGTAGGCTGTCCTGTACGGGCTCGGTTCGTAGAGCGCGTACATCGCCGCGACGGAGCAACCGAATGTGATGATTATCGTCATTGCGATCGCTTCAAAAACAAGTTCTCCGATCAGCTCATGATGGCGTCCCATGCGTTGCCTCTCTCGTCCAACAACCCGAAACTCGTCGCACCCGTTGTCGAGGGCGTTTAACGGCGATACCTGTCACCTGGCGCCGTCAGGGCGCCATTCGCCGGAAAGATGCGAAAAGATCTCAGCCGCAAACAATTCTGGCGCCTCCGTTGGTGAAAAATGCCCGACTCCTGGCATGAACTTGAGCGAAAAATTGCTCATGAACCGGTCAATCTGATCGGACCATGCAACCGGAAAAAGCGGATCACATTCGGGCCACAGAATGGAAGTGGGTTTGTGGAAGCGATCGGCAATGTCCGGCACAGTTTCCGCTGCATAGCCCGAGACGGGATTACTTTCCGGATGGCGGAACCAGGACACGCTCGCGGTGAAGGCGCCCGGCGCTGAACAGCCTTGCACCATGTTGTCGAGCAGTTCGTCGGTGACCGACGAACCGGGACCGGACCACCCATCGAGATGAATCTTCAACAGCGCACGAATGGCATTGGGATTGGCATCGAAGACCTGTTCGACCAGCGCGGTCCGAAAGAACGTTGCGTGCCAGAACTCATTGACAGGTGAGACTTCGAGGATGCGTCGTCCAACGCCCGGAATCGGCGGGGCAAGAACGAGCGCCGCGACGAGATCCGGCCGCTTCCGCGCGATGCCCTGCACAGTGAAGCCGCCGATGTCATAGCCGACGAGGATGGCGTCCGTAAGCTGGAGTTCATCCATCAGGGCGATGACCGCTTTGACCTGCCCGTCTCGCGAGAAGGCATCGCTTCCGTGCTCCAGTTGTTTGTCGGACAGCCCAAACCCGCGCAGATCCGGGACGATCGTCATCGCACGGGCGGACACAAGCGCAGCCAGTTTGTCGTATTCGTGGCTGTCTCCCGGCGACCCGTGGATCATGACGACGGGCCTGCCGGAGCCGTGCTTGTGGTACGCGAGGCGATAACCATCGGTGGGGCTGGTGAAGAACATCGAAACCTCCGGGGTGGGGGGATGTGTGCACAGAGCATCCCCCGAGTCGAAGTCGTGCTCAATGACGCGATGGGTTCGGGATCGCATACCTTGGTATTACGGGCTTCCGACTGCGAGCCCTCGAGTGTCATAGAAGTTTTACATCAGTCTGCAAATGAAAGTTCTTCCCACACCATCCTGGCCGCGATGGCTACAGATTAGTGGCAGAGCGCGGTAACGCTTTGATCTGCGACGCGGTTCGAGGACGCGCGTTCGAAATGTTTTTTCTCGTGATGCCTATCAAGCCCGCCCGCGGACCACGTAATAGCGATGGTTACGCTCGAATATTAGGATGCAGCGCATGTCTGGCCTTGTGACAAAGCAGGTTCGAACGATTCACTCAGTTGCAGCTGCGTCATCAAGCGTTGACCACACGGCTCTATGTCTCGATGTTTCAACGGCGGATTCGCATCCGGCACGACTTGTCAACGGAGTCGCGGAACCCTGAACGGGTGCGAGCTTTGAAACCACCACTTTGTCGAAGGGAAGCGTTAGCTTTAGTTGCCTTTGAAAGAGAGGAGTTGGGTTCCGCACTACGTAGTACCTTCGTATGCCCCATGAAACCCATAGGGTTATTGAGGATGAGACCCGATGGGCAGACCATGAACGCTCAATTTACGGATTCGGGCGAGGAGTATGCGAATGCAGAGCGTCCACCACAGCATGTTCGAGCACGAAGGTGTCCGCATCCACTGTGTCACGGCAGGTCCCCCTCCGGGCAAGGGCGGTAACGACCGCACGATAGTGCTTCTGCACGGATGGCCCCAGACATGGTGGGAATGGCGCCACGTCATAGAACCTCTGTCCACTGAAGGTTGGTTCGTCGTTGCTCCCGACTATCGCGGAGCAGGAGGGTCATCGAAACCCGCAAGCGGTTACGACAAGCAGACGATGGCGACAGACATACGGTCATTGCTTGTCCATCTTGGTGTAACAAAACCTGTCACGCTCGTAAGTCATGACCTGGGGATGCTGGTCGGATACGCGTTCGCAACACTCTATCCAGAAGATGTGGAGCGCCTGGTACTAATGGAAGCGCCGATCCCGGGCACCAAAGCCTTCCAGAGTGTCGCAACGACCCGATTCAGAGAGGCGAAGCTTTGGCATTTCCATCTTCACGGTGCTGCGGACAACGTTGCCGAATTGCTGATCGCTGGCAGTGAGTTTCCCTATCTTCGGTCTTTCTATACGAGGTTGAGTGCAAATCCGGATGCCATTTCTCTGGCCGACGTAAAGAGATATGTCGCTGACTACACGGCGCCGGGAGCGATGCGAGCGGGCCTTGAGCTCTATCGCGCGTTCGAGAAGGATGGGGATGACAACCAGAGGATGCTGTCGGAAAAAGGCAAACTGAAAATGCCCGTACTCGGCCTCGGGGGGACAGCGAGTTTCTTTCTGCCACTAGCCGAAGAGATGCTTTCGGAAGTCGCTGACACTGTCACAGTCCGACCGATCGAAGATTCCGGACACTGGATTGCAGAAGAACAGCCGGAGGCATTTCTGCGCGAGCTGCGCAGATTCATACACGAAACTGAGGGGAAGTAACCAGCCCCACGCCACGCGGCTACGTCCCGGTCGATTTCGGTATGCCACGAGCGTGCTGTTCACCGATTCAATTCGTCGCCGGTTCTCCATCGAGAGCCAATTGGACTTGCTTCACCAACCACTCTTCATCAAGGAGCTTGACATGATCATTCTCAACGTTTTCTTCAAGGTTAAGGAGGATTCCAAGCGGAAGTTTCTGGATCTTCTTGAAAATATGGTTGTGGAATCGAACAAAGAAGATGGATGCGTTTACTACGAACTCTGGATCGACGCGAAAAATCCAAATCACTATTCGTTGATCGAACACTGGCGAGATCAGGCGACCCTGACGGCACATGGAAAGACTGCCCATTGGATTCATTTCAACGATACGGTGAATGGATACCTCGACGAAAAATACGATGAACACCACTACACGGAAATACCTTTCTGAGCAACGGTATCGTCGATCTTGATGAGCCTGGTCGGTGGCATTTCAACAGCACACCGCCAGTTGGAAACTGGTCGTCCTTTCACGACACCGATTAACTCCCGGTGAATGTCATGCAAAGTGCCGCCTCCCGCGCGTCATGTTCAAGGGTCTCGGTGTGTCTTCACCTGGTTCCCGCGTTGATGGCGGTGGGGTATCCGTGGTACCTCGCGATGTTTTATCGGTTGCATTCGACAAAGCATATTGCGGAGGCGTTGCTAACCTTGGCGCTGGTCTTTGCAGTCCCTGGCGGCGCCTTCGCAAGTCTTTATGCTCTTGGACGCACGGAGACGTTGAGGTTCGAAGGCGTCGTCCTCCGCCGCCTGACATACGTGACGTTCGTGTCGCCGAGCCTCTTCGTGATTCTCGGCGTGTTTCTTTACTTGATGAAGGTCAACGGCAAGGATGGTCAGGTCTGGGTCGGATTGTGGTTAGCGGCACTATGCGGCACGTCACTGACGATACTGGGTCACCGGGGAGAAGTTCTGCCCGTGCGTTCGCATGAGCATATGAGACCCGTGCGGGTAATGCATGGGATAGCGGCACTGGTTATTTTGCTGGTTTTTCTCGTCGCACATCTGGTCAACCATACATTCGGTGTTATAGGCGCAGAGGCGCATCGGGAGGTGATGTTGATATTGAGAATTATCTATCGATCGCCGTTTGTCGAGCCCGTTCTCTTGACACTGTTCTTCTTTCAGATCGTCAGCGGACTGGTTCTCGCAGAATCAAGGATGGGGTCGCGCCAAGGCATTCTGGATGTACTTCAAACTGCGTCAGGCGCTTATCTCGCCGTCTTCATTGCTTCGCATCTCAATGCGGTCTTTGTGCTCGCCCGGTACTTTGGCACCGAAACGGACTACGCGTGGGCGACCGCGTTACCTGATGGCATGCTTGCTGACCCTTGGGATGTGCGGCTAATCCCTCACTATGCGCTCGGTGTCTGGTTGCTATTCGCTCATATTGCCTGTGGATTGCGGATGGTCTTGCTTGCCCATCGTGTGGAGAAACGCAAGGCGGATGCTGTCTGCTGGGCGCTCGTCCTCGCATCGACGCTATGGTCGGCCGTAATTATCGCCGGAGCTGTCGGCGCCCGTGTTTAACCGTCACCCGCGGAGACTCAACATGGCAGAAGACAATCCTAAAGCGCTAGCCAGCGTTCGTGGTCATCCTGTTCACGCGTTCCTGGTGCCGTTTCCCTTCGTGTGTTTCGTGGGAACGCTTCTCACGGACCTCGCTTACTGGAAAACAAACGATGTGATGTGGGAAATTTTCTCGGACTGGCTGTTGTTAGGGGGACTTGTGATGGCGGCATTTGCGGTTCTTGCGGGTCTGGTCGATTTTCTCGGCAACCGGCGGGTTCGCACAATGCGCATCGCCCGGCTGCACGTTACTGGAAACGTACTCGCGATGATTCTCGCTGTCGTCAACGCGTTCGTGCACAGCCGGGATGGATATACGGCAATTGTTCCGACCGGGCTAACGCTTTCGTTCCTCGTTGTGCTTTTGCTGTCGGTCACCGGATGGATCGGAAAGACGATGGTATATCGCCATCGAGTAGGAGTGACCGACTGATGAAAACGACTCAATCTCCGACCCCGCAGGCGAGGGCCATCTTGCTGTCAAGTGCTGCGATTGTGCTCACGCTTTCAGTTACAGGTTGCGACTACACCGCAGCGGACCCGAAATTGCAGATTGGTGCCCACCCCGTACTGCCTGCATTGAGGCAGTATCTTTTCCCTCCGATGCGCATCGCTACCCCGAGAACCTGGACACAGGGCGAGACTCCTAACGTACCTGAAGGCCTGCAGGTCAGCGCGCTCGCGAGGGGACTCAAGCGCCCGAGATCGCTGTATGTGCTTCCGAACGGAGATGTACTGGTGATCGAATCGAGCGGACCAGATGCGCCGGTGATGCGGCCCAAGGATCTTGTCGTCGGCATCGTGCTCGGCGCGGCTGGAGAGTTCAATCAGGCGGGAAACCGGATTACTCTGCTGCGCGGCGGCACCGACGGCAAGCCCCTGACCCAGACAGTCTTTTTGGATCATCTGACCTCGCCTTTTGGCGTCGCACTCGTCGGTCACGATCTGTACGTTGCCAACACGGACGCGATCGTCCGATACCCGTATAACGATGGCGACACCCAAATCAAGGCACGCGGTACAAAGCTCACCGACTTACCAGCGGGGCCCATCAACCACCATTGGACCAAGAGTCTGATTGCGAGTATCGATGGATCGAAACTATACGTTGGCATCGGTTCGAATAGCAACATAGCTGAGAACGGCATGCAGGCAGAGATCGATCGCGCCGACATCTGGGAGGTCGATCGGGCCACCGGCGCGCATCGTATATTCGCAAGCGGCCTGCGTAATCCGAATGGTTTCCAATGGGAACCGCAGACGGGCAAGTTATGGACAGTCGTGAACGAGCGGGACGAACTTGGCCCCGATCTGGTCCCGGATTACATGACGTCCGTTAAAGACGGTGCGTTTTACGGCTGGCCGTACAGCTACTACGGAAACCATGTAGATCCGCGAGTCATGCCTCAACGCCCGGACCTCGTCGCGACGGCGATCTCGCCCGACTACGCGCTGAGTTCACACGTTGCGCCACTCGGCATGGCTTTCTACCAGGGGACGAACCTTCCCGCGACATACCGCGGCGGGGCCTTCGTGGGGGAGCATGGGAGTTGGGATCGCAGCCCGCTGAACGGCTATAAGGTTGTCTACGTCCCCTTTCATGACGGAATGCCGAGCGGGCCGGCTCAGGATGTCGTGACAGGGTTCCTGAGTCCCGACAACCACGCTCGTGGTCGGCCAGTAGGCCTCGCCGTCGACAAGAGCGGGGCGCTGCTGATCGCCGACGATCTTGGGAATACGGTCTGGCGGGTTGCAGCCAAAGGGAAATGAATTGCCGAGCGCGTCTATAACCTGTTCGCGGAGTCGCAGAGTGTCTCCGGCCAGCTCTAGGCACGTCGGCAACGTCGTGGCGTTGGGTACGGCAGGAGCAGGGCAGATGGCGCTTTGAACCGGGCCGCGCGCGGTCGGTCCTGTTTTTGACCTGAGCCCACGGCGCGGGTTGAAGAGAGGACGGAGGGGGAAGGAGTGATGACTTCCCTACTCGTCCAAGACGAGGATGTGGCGGTGGGGCTGACCACCTATTGATGGGCCCACGTGGTATCACGCCAGCCTTTCGTATGATAAAAACAAGTGGCTACGATGGAGCGAGCGAATGCCGGTGGCGCGGCTGGATTCTTCGAGAAGCCGGTGGACGATGACCGAATGCTGGCGTTGATTGCCAGGCTATCAGGAAAAAACGATTGACGGTGACTCGGTTGAATGGACCTAGCCGCGTCGTGTTCGCCTGCTTGCTGTTCGCCTGCTTGGTGTTCGCCTGCTTGGTGTTCGCCTACTCGGGCACCTCGGCAATGTCGCGGGAATACATATCTGTGGTCACCGAGTCGGCGCGAGGGGCTATCGGCGTTCATGCCGCCCGCTCCCTAGGCGGCATGCGCGCGAGCAGTCTCATCGAGCCACGAGTTCCTCCGTTGCGTCAGCGGAAATGCGAATCACTGGTATGGTCGGCCTCCAAAGTTTGATGGCATTTAGCAAAGCAAAGCCGTTGCCTTGGCGTAGCTGGATATCCGTAACGCTCGGCCGAGCAGTTGCTTGGCGATACCCGACGGTCAAGACTTCATTTGGTCGGACGCTGCCTCGCGAGATGGGTTTGCGGCAGCTGCATAAGTTGCTGGCGCGCCTACGCGACCGGCAAGCCGCTGATGTCTGGGAGCAGTTGCACGAGGCGCTGCGTGCGGGATGGGGCGCAGCCGACCAGATCGACTGGTCTCGCGTCATCGTCGACTCATCCACTTGATAGGCCCATCCGGACCGATTCGTCGTCGTCCACTACGGCGATGACTGGGGAAAAGCACCGTTCTTTCACTTGTCTTTCCATTTTTACGCGGACTGAACAGATCGCAAGTTACTGCCTGCCAGTCGCTACTGCAATAAGACTTTCGAATGATGAAGGTGGAGTGTCATATTTGATCCGGGGCTCATCCAGACTTGACAGTCGTACGAAACCTTTTATACACATAGATTATTCCGATTGCGCTGCGACGGATAACATCTGAGAGGCTACCGTCGAGGTTCATGGTGAACAACAGACCCCAAATTTCATGGGACGATGGGGAGCGCCTCTTCTGGCGCGGGCGGAGACCGGGCCACAGCGATGGCCCGGATGTCCTGCTCGCTCGCCCCGCTGCCGAACATCCACGGCCGGCCAGCCTTGAAAGGTTCGCACATGAATTCAGCCTGAAAGACGAACTCGACGCAGCATGGGCACTACGGCCGCTCGAACTGGTGCGCGAAAACGGCGAAACCGTGTTGGTGCTCGAGGACCCGGGTGGCGAGCCGCTCGCGCGATTGCTCGGCGCGCCCATGCAAATCGAGCGTTTCTTTCATCACGCACTCGGCATAGCATCGGCGTTGGGACACCTGCATCAGCGTGGGCTCGTCCACAAGGATCTGAAACCCGCACATATTCTTGTTAATTGCGTTGGCGCCCATGCTCGCCTCACGGGCTTCGGCCTCGCCTCGCGACTGCCTCGCGAGCGACAGGCACCCGAGCCGCCCGAGACGATCGCCGGTACGCTTGCCTATATGGCGCCCGAGCAGACCGGGCGAATGAATCGCTCCATCGACTCGCGAAGCGATCTCTATGCACTTGGCGTGACGCTGTACCAGATGCTGACGGGCACGCTGCCGTTTACAGCCGCAGACCCGATGGAATGGGTGCATTGCCACATCGCGAGAAAGCCTGTACCGCCGAGCGACCGGGTACGGCAAGTGCCTGCCGCGGTCTCGCGCATCGTCATGAAGCTGCTCGCAAAGACCGCGGAGGAACGCTATCAAACAGCGTCGGGTGTGGAGCACGATCTGCGTCATTGCCTTGCGCACTGGCAGCATCGGCAGTTTATCGAAGCGTTTCCACTCGGCGAACGCGATGCTTCCGACCGGCTGATGATTCCTGAGAAGCTTTATGGGCGAGAGCGCGAAGTCGCTACGCTGGTTGCCGCATTCGACCGGATCGTCAAGAGCGGCAAGCCGCCAGAACTGGTATTGGTCTCGGGCTATTCCGGGATCGGTAAATCGTCAGTCGTCAATGAACTGCACAAACTGCTGGTGCCGCCCAGGGGCATCTTCGCTTCAGGCAAGTTCGATCAGTACAAGCGCGACATTCCATACGCGACACTGATACAGGCGTTTCAGAGCCTGGTACGCCCGCTGCTCGGCAAACCCGACGCGGAACTCGCGCGCTGGCGTGCGGCGTTACTGGAGGCGCTCGATGTCAACGCGGGGCTCATGACCGATCTGATTCCTGAGCTGAAGCTCATTATCGGAGAGCCGCAGCCCGTTCCTGAGCTCGAGCCGCAACAAGCGCAGCGCCGTTTCATGGAGGTTTTTCGGCGTTTTATCGGGGTTTTCGCGCGCGAGGAACATCCGCTCGCCCTTTTCCTGGACGACCTCCAATGGCTTGATGCGGCAACGCTCGACCTGCTCGAAGATCTTTTGGTGCGTCCCGACCTTCAACATCTGATGCTGATCGGCGCCTACCGCGACAACGAAGTCGATGCCTTACATCCGTTGACGGGCAAGCTCCGCGCCATTCGCCAAGCGGAAGTCGTGGTCAGTGAGATTAACCTCGCGCCGCTATCCATTTCGCACGTCAGGCAGTTGATCGAAGAGGCGCTTCGTCGCGAGGATGAGTCCGTTGAATCGTTGGCTCAACTGGTGCATGACAAGACGGCGGGCAACCCGTTTTTTGTGATCCAGTTTCTCCAGGCGCTCGCCGAAGGCGGCCTGTTGTTTTTCGATCAACGTGACGGGCGGTGGCGGTGGAATCTCGAACTTATCCATGCCAAGGGTTACACCGACAACGTCGTCGATCTGATGATTGGCAAGCTGAACCGTTTGCCGGACGGGACACAACATGCGTTGCAGCAACTTGCATGTCTGGGAAATGTCGCGAGCATTAATATGTTATCCACAGTCCTCGGGATTCCCGTGGAACAGGTCCATGCGGACTAATGGGATGCCTGCCGCCTGGAACTGATGGAGCGGCTCGAAGGCTCTTACCGGTTCGGACACGACCGCATTCACGAAGCCGCGTATTCGCTCATTCCGGGGCCTTCACGCGCCGCCGTGCATTTGCGGATTGGCCGCCTGCTCGTTGCTCGAATGACGCCGGACAAACAGGAGGAAGCCATCTTCGAGATCGTCGGGCAACTGAATCGCGGTGCCGCCTTGATGACTTCACGCGACGAGCGGGAACAGCTCGCCGCGTTCAATCTGCTCGCGGGACAGCGCGCGAAAGCGTCGACGGCGTATGCATCGGCGCTCACTTATCTCCAGACGGGCGCGGAACTGCTTGGCGACGACAGCTGGAACCGTCAACACAAGCTGACCTTCGAACTGGCGCTGAATCGCGCTGCATGTGAATTCCTGACGGGGCAGGCATCCATCGCCGACGAGCGCCTCGCCGCGTTATCGCTGCACGCGACGACAACCGGGGAGCAGGCAAGCGTCGCATGTCTGCATACGGACGTCTGCACGACGCTCGACAAGAGCGACCGCGCGGTTGCCGTGTGCCTTGATTATCTGCGTCACGTAGGCATCGATTGGTCGCCTCATCCGTCTGACGAAGAAGTGCGCCGCGAATATGAGTTGATCGGCTTGCAGTTGGGCAACCGGGCGATCGAAGATCTGATCGATATGCCTCTTATGGAGGACACGGCGTCGCTCGCAACGGCCGAGGTACTGACGAAGCTGTTTGCGCCCGCCTTGCAGACCGATGGAAACCTCGTCGCGCTGATGAGCTGCAAAGCAATCAATCTGAGCCTTGAGCGTGGCAACTGTGATGCGTCGTGTTTCGCCTATGTTCTGCTTAGTCGCGTTGCTGGACCGCGCTTCGGTGACTATCGGTTTGGCTTTCGCTTCGGCCAGCTTGGCTATGATCTCGTCGAACAACGCGGGCTCAAGCGCTTCGAGGCAAAGACCTATCTGTGCTTCTCTATTTTTTCCGTTCGCTGGATGAAGCCAGTGCAGGCTTGCCGCGATATGCTGCGGCGAGCCTTCGCCGCTGCGACCCGGCTCGGCGACATTCCGTACGCCGCCTATGCATGCAACAGCATGAACTCGGATCTGCTATTCGCCGGCGAGCCGCTGCCTGAAGCACAGGCTGAAGCAGAACGCGGACTCGCTTATGTCGAGCGGATGCACTTCGGGCTCGTGATCGACTTTATCGCCACGCAACTCGCGCTGATTCGTACGCTCCGCGGCCTAACGCCTATGTTCGGCTCGTTCGATGATGAACGATTCAATGAATTCCGGATTGAGCGCCGCCTTTCGGAGAATCCAGCGCTCGCTGTCCCCGCTTGCTGTTACTGGATACGCAAGCTGCAGGCACGCTTTATCGCCTGCGATTATGCCGGAGCGCTTGATGCGGCCGCCAAGGCGCAACCGCTTCTGTGGACTTCATCGTCGTTTTATGAGGAATCGGACTACCATTTCTACACGGCCTTGACATTATCGGCGCGTCTGAACAGTGCGCAGCCCCAAGAGCGATCGCAACATCTTGCTGGGATGAAGGACCACCTTCGACAGTTGAACCTCTGGGCGGCAAACTGCCCGGAGAATTTCGCTGACCGCGCGGCACTGGTGCGCGCGGAGATCGCCCGTGTCGAAGGGCGCGACAACGATGCTGAGCAAAGCTACGAGCAGGCAATACGCGCAGCTCAGCAAAGTGGTTTCGTTCACAACGAGGCGCTCATCAACGAACTCGCATCGCGCTTCTACTCAGCGCGCGGTCTGGAGAAGATTGCGCGCCTGTACATGCGCGACGCCCATTATAGCTATCGACGCTGGCGCGCCGACGGCAAGGTCCGGCAATTAGAGCAAATGTATTCGTACCTTGGTGCCAACGATCCAACGTCCGAATCGATGAGCACCATTGCAACACCCGTCGAGCAACTTGATCTCGCGACGGTGCTCAAGGTGTCGCAGGCGGCATCCAGCGAAATCGTGCTGGAGAAACTGATTGACATGATCATGCGTACGGCCATCGAGCAGGCGGGTGCCGAGCGTGGTCTCCTGATCCTCTCCCAAGGGGCCGAAATGCGCGTGGCCGCAGAGGTGAGGACCGGCGCGGAGACGACGCATCTGCAATTACGCGATGTGCCCGTGAGCTCGACGCTCCTGCCAGTATCGGTTCTGTACCACGTGATGCGCGCACGAGAACACGTCATCCTCGACGATGCCTTGGTCGACCCTCGTTTCGAAGCAGATTCATACGTCTGTCAGTTTCGCCCCCGCTCGATTCTCTGTTTGCCTTTGATGAACCGCGCGAAACTCATTGGCTCGCTATACCTCGAAAACAATCTGACGGCTTGCGTCTTCAGCCCTGCCCGGATCGCCGTGTTGAAGCTGGTCGCGTCGCAGGCTGCCATCTCGCTGGAGAACGCACGCCTCTATCGCGAGCTTGCCGAGCGAGAAGCGAAGATCCGGCGTCTCGTCGATGCGAATATCATTGGGATAATCGTCTGGAACGCCGATGGTGTAATTCTTGAGGCCAACGACGCATTTCTTCACATGGTCGGATACGAGCGGGAAGACTTCGCGTCGGGTGCCGTGCGCTGGCGTGATCTGACGCCGCCAGAGTGGCGGCCCATCAGTCTGGAAGCCATTGAACAGTCAGCGCAAACAGGGCGAGCGCAACCATACGAGAAGGAATATATCAGGAAGGATGGCAGTCGGGTGCCTGTCATCGTCGGTCTTGCGACGTTCGAGGCTAGCCGAAAAGAAGGCGTCGCCTTTGTGCTGGATCTGACTGAGCGCAAGCTTGCCGAACAGGAAGCTGGTAACAGTGAACGTCGATATCGGGAATTGCAGTCTCAACTGGCGCACGCCAACCGGGTCGCGACGGTTGGTCAACTCGCGGCCTCGATCGCTCATGAGGTGAACCAACCGATCTCGGCAGCGGTGATGAATGCGCGGGGCGGGCTACGTTGGCTGCGCGCCGAGCCGCTCGAAGTGGAGGAAATTCGCCAGACTTTCGAGCGTATCGTCAGCGATGGCAATCGGGCGGTCAGTGTCGTTGGCAGAATCCGTCAACTTATCAGGAAGGCGCCACCGAGCAAGGAGCCGGTGGATGTCAATGCGACGATTCGAGAGGTAATCGAACTGACACGCGGCGAAGCGTCGAGAAATGCGGTATCCGTGGACAGCCTGCTCGCGGATGGCTTGCCACCCATCGAAGGAGATCATATACAGCTTCAACAGGTACTTTTGAATCTAATCATCAACGCGCTTGAGGCTATGACCGAGGTCAGCGACGGCGAGCGGCATTTGCTGATCAGCAGCGAGCGCGAGGATTCCGACGGCACGAGCATTTCGGTGACCGTGCGTGACACCGGGCCCGGATTCGCTCCGGGGAGCGCCGAGCAGATCTTTGAGCCCTTCTATAGTACGAAGCCGACCGGACTCGGCATGGGACTGTCAATCTGTTCATCGATAATAAAGGCCTTTGGCGGCCGGATGCGGGCGTCTGCGAATGTCCCGCGGGGCGCCGTCCTCCAGATCATCTTGCCGGGATATACAAGTGTTCTCGGCAAGCGTGACGCAGAGATGGGCTGCGGGTCGACGTGAAGCCTTCAGGACGGCTCGGCAATGTCGGGCGAAAGCGTGGCTAGGATCAGGAATTACAGTTATCACGCCAGTCGTGTTGTCGCGCACATCTATGGCATCTCCCGAGTCTGAATGGCCGGTGTGGAGCCCTTCGAAAGGCCCAGTCCGCCCATCCGGGAACGGTCAGTCGGGAGACCAAGGCGGAACTGCCCGACATCGTCAACGCGATGCTCGAGGGGGCCGTGCGGCGTGCCGTGGCGGTGTTTCCGGGCGTGGCCAGAGGCGGCGCTGCGCCGGGCAGGCGCGCGAGTATCGGGCGCACCGGACTCTTTAGCCACGCAGCGACGTCGGTCCGGATCTTGCCTAGAAAACCGATGGCTTCCTGAACCGCCTCTGCCGTCGAAAACTGCTGCGCGATGTCGGCCGGCACTGCGCCACACGCCATCAGGACCGCCCGCCCGGCAACAAGACGTTCCGTCGTCGTGCTGCCATGGGCAAGCCTCAGAAGAAAAGCGGGCTGGTCTTCGGCGTCCGGGTTGTATGCAATGTCGGTCGATGAATCCGGCTCCGCTGCGTCTTGCCACAGGGTGTCGAGGTCGGGCGCTTCGCAGTCCGTCAGTTCAGCGGCCCTGTCGAATCCGTCATTTACCTTCACGACCGAGCGCCCGATGGGATCAATGAGATAAAAGTGGAACACGCCCGCCTCCCCGCCGCACAACATAGGGTACGCATGAGCAATTTGTCGGCCAGCGGGCGTAGACCGCATTAACTATCGACTCCTTCGATATCGGGACGTTCGCCTTGGCTCGACCGGACTGAGCGGCCTCGCATAGCAAGCGCGAAGCGGCGAGGTCTCCGTACGGCCAATAAGAGTCATTGGTCGCGGCCGACGTCTGGACGTCCATGTGACTGCTCCGCATCCGGCAACGGCCAGTCGGATACTGATGACGTTAATCGTACCGTCTGAAGGTGATAAACAACGGGCCGGCCATCGACCGCGCGGCGCTCTGACGAGACGAAAACGGTATTCGTCCTGCACCTGCCGCGTCATCAGGAACGTACGTGAAAAAGATCCACGGAACGGCCCATGCTGAGCTGCCGGCGTCGTTCGGATTGTGGGTATTGGCTGGTGATAACACCAGTCGACGTGTCCATTGCAAATGTTCGACGGCAAATATGGGGCGGCAAGCATCACGCGGATTGCAGACCAATGAGCCACGGGGTCTGCGCGCAGCTTGCAGCATTCGGGAATGCCTCGCACATCTTCACACAATCACGTCTCCGCTTGATCTGTGTCAGGCCCCGAGTCGCTGATTTATATGAGTCATCCTTCGAATGTTGGGCACCGGGCGAAGCGACTCGCCATGCACATGGATTCTTGAAACATCCAGAAGCACACCCTAATCTTAATCTGTGACCGGAATCGGCCAGCGTATTTCCGGTCCGCAGAGGAGGAGCGATGCGCCAGTCGGTTCTTTCAGTGCTGTTGCTTTCTGTGGCGGTGACTAGCTACGGCGGCAGCGACCGGCCGCCCAACAGTGGCGCGCCCGAGCACAATGAGGATCCCGTCCTGGCGCTATATGACAGCAGGGGCACGCGGATCGGCCCAATCGTGTCGTACGGCTTTCTGGACGGGGTCACGTTGACGATCAACGGCGCGGTGGTGTTCGTTCCTGTCGCACGCGCCCAATCCGCTGGACCGCCC